>JAFQEV010000014.1 GCA_017398825.1 Clostridia bacterium | reverse complement strand
TGATAAGGGTTGGCTCGAAAATCTTTGGTAGAAGGTATTGAAAACTCTTTTAGACGGCTTTGGGGAAAAGGACGTTAAAACCTTTACTCCCGTCGGTACGGAAGATTGTTTAGAAATAATAAATTACATAAAATTAAGCCCCGCCCTAATTTGCCTAAACTCAGCCGATAAGGCGATAAAACAGAGAATTATAGACGTTTTGTGCGGAGCTTGCACCGCCCTTTCCTTAGGGCTTTGCATGATAGATAAAAACAATATTTTGATAATTGAAAAGCATTAAAAAAGAACTTGCGTTTTCGCAAGTTCTTTTATTTTACTCATCGTATCCTTATGCTCTTTTAAATAAGGCGTTAGTTTAGGTATTAGACGAGGCTCGTGAAAGTGATAGGCTGAGATAAACCTTTGTTGTGGTCATCGAAGTTTATCACTTAAGTAGAAACGAAATATAATGCCCGAAATAACGGCTTAGTTATAGCCGTTAGGATTTTGAAGTTGCCAGCGGAGTGCATCTTTACACATATCGTCCAAAGTTTTTTCAGCCTTAAAACCTAAAAGCTCGTATGCGTAAGAGGGGTCGGCGTAGCACTCGGCAATATCGCCGGGGCGACGGTCAACGATTTTATACGGAATTTCTCTTCCGAGTGCTTTGGAGAAAGATTTTACCATATCTAAAACGCTGTAGCCAACGCCTGTTCCTAAGTTAACTACGAATAAACCGCTGTTTTTTAATATCTTATTAACCGCTAAAACGTGGCCAACGGCAAGGTCAACAACGTGAATGTAATCTCTAACACCAGTTCCGTCAGGCGTGTTGTAATCGCCACCGAAAACGTTGAGGTGTGGGAGCTTGCCTACGGCAACTTTAGTAATGTAGGGGCAAAGGTTGTTGGGAATACCGTTCGGATCTTCACCGATCGTTCCAGACTCGTGCGCGCCAACGGGGTTAAAATATCTGAGTATTGCAACGTTCCACTCGTTATCCGACTTGTATAAATCTTTTAAAATATACTCGATAAAGAGCTTGGTACTACCGTATGGGTTGGTGGTAGACAACGGGAAGTTCTCGCGAATGGGAACGCTTGCAGGGTCACCGTAAACGGTAGCGGAAGAGGAAAATACGAGGTTTTTACAATTAAATTCCTTCATAACCTCAACGAGCGCTATAAGACCGCCGATGTTGTTGTGATAATATTCGATAGGTTTTTGCACCGATTCGCCAACTGCTTTGTAGCCTGCAAAATTGATAACCGCGTCAATCTTATAATCTTTAAAAATTCCCCTTATAGCGTCTTTATCTAAAATATCCGCAACGATAAAAGGTATTTTTTGACCTACGATTTTTTCAACTCTCTTTACTGCCTCGGGCTTGCTGTTAGACAAATTGTCAACAATAACGACGTTATAACCGCCCTTTATAAGTTCAACTACGGTGTGACTGCCGATATATCCTGCGCCACCAGTTACTAAAATAGTGCTCATACGTACTCCTTAAAACTTTTATGGTTATATTATACTACCCTATAAACTTTTTTTCAACTCAAATTGCATTGTTTTTTTGTAAACAAAAAAATTTTTTGCATACTATATTATTATGAAAACTATCGTACTTACCGGCGGAGGAACTGCCGGGCATTGCACCCCGCACTTTGCCCTACTTAAAAAGCTCTCTCAAAACTTTGATAAAATCTACTATATAGGCTCTGAAAACGGCATTGAAAAACGCTTGGTTGAGGAAAAAGGCATACCATATTTTTCAATTCCCACCACCAAGCTTAAAAGAAAACTTACACTATCCAACCTCAAAATCCCATTTGAACTTATAAAAAGTGTTAAAGAGGCTAAAAAACTACTTGAAAAGTTAAAGCCGAGCGTTATATTTTCCAAAGGCGGTTTCGTGGGACTTCCCGTAGCGATTGCAGGGCACAAGCTTAATATTCCCGTTATAATACACGAGTCGGATAAAACGCTAGGGCTTGCAAACAAGATAGCCTCTCGCTTTGCACTAAATACTCTAACTACCTTTTCAGATACGGCAAAAAACGTTGATAACGGAATATATTTAGGTGCTATTATCCGCGAGGAATTAGCTAATGGCAACAAGGCAAAAGCCCTATCCTATTACGGCTTTAAAAGCGATAAGCCAACCCTACTTGTAACCGGTGGCTCATCGGGCGCGAAAAGGATAAACGAGGCGGTTGTTAAAAACCTCGATAAACTTCTCATGAAGTTTAACGTTTTGCATTTAGTTGGTAAAAACAATCTGACGGGCATTAAAAAAGAAGGATACAAAGAGGTTGAATTTGCCGATATGCAAGATGCTTACGCCGTTAGTGATATATGCGTTTCCCGAGCGGGCTCGAACACCGTTTTCGAGCTTTTATATCTTAAAATTCCAACCCTACTTATCCCATTGCCAAAAGACGAATCGAGGGGTGACCAAATTGACAACGCCGAGTATTTTTACAATAAAGGACTGTGCAAAAGGCTTTTCCAAAAGGATATAGACGGCAATTTTTTAAACTCGATTTTCGACCTTTACGAAGATAGAATAAAGCTAAAAGACAATATATCTAATTATAAAACGTTGATTGCAAACGATAAAATTATTGAAATGTTGACACGCGTGTGACACTATTGTATAATAAACTTATGCTACAAACAACAAAGGTGGGCTACGCTATGAAATACACGATGCTACTTAGAATTTTGTTTTTACTCCTCGCGAGGAAAAAGCTTTCGGCAAAGTATATAGCCGATAGATACGAGATATCGATAAGAACGGTATATCGTTATATAGACGAGCTTTCCCTTGCCGGAATTCCCATATACAACGAACGCGGGCGCAACGGCGGTTATTCGATAGCTGATAACTACAAGCTACCCGCAAGCTTTTTAACCGAGGAGGAAAGCGAAACGGTTATCTCCACCCTATCGGGACTAAACAGCGAGCTTAATTCCGAGGTTTTGAGCTCGGTTATAGATAAGCTTTCATCTATTGCAAAAGTTGGGGAAGACAGCGTTGCCATCAGCTTTGGCAACCTCGTTATAGACGGAACGGCTTGGGGATCTAACGACAATTACGGGCAAACCTTAAAAACCGTTCAAAAGTCGATAGAGGAAAACCAGCTTTTATCTATTTCATACGTAGACCGTGACGGTGACGTTTCCGAAAGGGTTATCGAGCCTCACGTTCTCGCTCTTAAGCAGGGGCTTTGGTACGCCTACTCCTACTGCCGATTAAGAAACACCTTCCGCCTATTTAAAATAGGGAGAATACAAAAACTCAAAGTTCTTAGCGAAACGTTTGTAAGGCGAGAAACAGCCGATATGAAAGAGGTGTTTTCCAAGTGGTACGACGCGCCCGAACAAGATATCGACCTCTTAGTTTCCCCCTCTGCTAAAGCGGACGTTGAGGAGTGGCTGGGCGTTGACAAATTATCAATATCGCCAAGCGGAAAAATTCACGCGACGGCAAAGCTCCCGATTGACGATTTTATAACTGCAAAAATCTTATCCTTTGGCAATAAGGTTACCGTGATATCACCAAAGAGGTTAAAGGACGCGGTTATCACCACCGCAAAAGCGGTTGAAAACCTATATAAATAGCATAAAAAAAGCACTCACAAGAGTGCTTTTAATTTTTACTTTTTGTTGTTTTCTTTGAGCTGGTCAAGTATCATAGTTAAAAGCTGTTCAGTCGTGGGAGGAGCGTTCTTTTTAGCCTCTTCCTCTTCCTTCTTTTTCTTTGCTAAAAGCTCAGCCTTCTTCTCAGCGAAAATCTTTTTGATTTCCTTCTTTTTCTTGCCCTGCTTTCTAAGTTCAAAATACTCTTTGTTGTAGAGTTCTTTGCTCTCGCTTTTAATATCCTTCCAACCCTCGTTGATGCTATTCATAATCTTAACTATGGTAAATAATACGATAGCGATTAACAAGAAGTTGATTATTGCACTTATAAACGCACCCCAGTCAATATAGATTGAGTTTGCTAGGTCTGGAGTTTTTCCGTCGGCAAGGTTAACGCGGGATAAGAATGTGATTGCACCGCTTAAGCCCTCTTTCCCTAATACTAAGGAAATAAGCCAGTTGATAATGGGCTTTAAAATGTTGTTAGAAAGCCCGTTTACGATACCCGTGAAAGCACCGCCGACGATAACGCCGACTGCCATATCAAGCACGTTGCCACGAGTTATGAATTTTTTAAATTCACCAAAAAATTTTTTCATAAGTTGCTCCTTTTAAAAACTTAAAATTTTATCTAAAAGTTCGCTAGCCGTTGAGGCAAAATGCTTACAGCCAGCGTCAACTAAAAGTTCTTTAGGTCTAAAGCCCCACAAAACGCCTATTCCGTCAAGCTCGGCAGACACGAAAGTCTTAACGTCAACCTCGCTATCGCCAACGTAAATCGCGTCTTCCTTAGCTATTCCCATAGAGTTTAAGCAATACTCTACGCAGGACTTATCGGGCTTGGGATTAAACAGCTCCGGGCGATTGCCCGTTATAAAGTCAAAGCCGTACTTCTTTAACTTTTGGTCACATACTATTTGAGTTACACTATCGGGCTTATTTGAAACGATTGCAAGCTTATAGCCTCGTTTTTTAAGTTCCGTTAACACCCCGTCAAACCCGTCGTATAAAACGGTTTTAGAGTTGTCGCTCTTTGCTTGTAAGGGAACGTAGTCGTTAAATACCCTTTCAAGTTCCTCATTAGTAGGATTTCCAAGCGCAAGTTCAACGAGCTTTTTCGCTCCGTAACCAACTCTCTTTAACACCTCGGGGGTGGAAAGGGTTTTGTACCCGTGATTTTCAAGCGCTATATTTAAGCACTCTCTAATATCTTCTAACGTGTTTAGTAAAGTTCCGTCAAGGTCAAAAATAACGAGTTTTTTCATATTACATCTTCTCCGGAGCTTTAATGCCTAATAGCGAAAGCGCGTTCTTAATTACTGTTTTAGTTGCAAAGGTGAGCGCTAAACGGAAATTCTTAACCTCTTCCTCCTCGCCTAAAATCTTGCAGTCAAAGTAGAATTTGTTAAACGCCTCGGAAACGTCAACCGCGAAACGCGTTATCAAGCTCGGCTCGTACTTTTCAGCCGATTGCTTAACGATTTCGGGATAATTAGCAAGAAGGGATAAAAGGTCGTACTCTTGGTCGTTAAGTTCGTAATTTTCAGAGTACTTGCCTATCTCTCCTCCCTTTCTCAAAACGCTTAATGCCCTTGCGTACGTGTATTGACAATAAGGACCGGTCTCCCCGTCAAAATTCAACACCTTGTCGTACGAGAATACTATATCTTTTATTCTGCTTGAAGATAGCGCGCCGAATATTACAGCACCAACGCCTACCGCCTTTGCGGTTTCCTCCTTGTTTTCAAGGTCAGGGTTCTTTTCATCGATTACGGATAAAGCCTTTTCACAGCACTTATTGATAACGTCCTCTAAAAATACCACTTTGCCCTTTCTCGTGGACATAGTGCCCTCTTCAAGCGATACCATACCGAAAGCAACGTGAACCATATCTTTAGCCCAAGGCTTGCCCAAAAGCTCTAACACCTTGAAAAACTGCTTAAAGTGGAGGTTTTGCTGGTATGCCACTACGTACAAGCACTTATCAAAATCGTATTCTTTTTTTCTATAATACGCCGCAGCTAAATCACGCGTAGCGTAAAGGGACGCCCCGTCCGAACGGAGTATCAAGCACGGAGGCATTCCGTACTCTTCGAGGTCAACTATCTTAGCCCCGTCACTCTCAACGAGCAAGCCCTTTTCTTGAAGTTCATCAATAACGACGCCCATCTTATCGTTGAAAAAGCTCTCGCCGTTATAACTATCAAAGGTGATGCCGAGTTGTTTGTACACCTTGTCAACGTCCATAAGAGTGAGTTCTTTAAACCACTTGAAAAGCTCGTTGCACTCCTTGTCACCCTGCTCTATGAGTTTAAAATACTCCCTCGCCTTATCGTCAAGCTCAGGGTTTTTCTCAGCCTCATCGTGATATTTTACGTAGAGGCGCATAAGCTCTTTAACTCTACCCTTTTCAACCGCCTCTTTATCACCCCACGCCTTGTATGCGTAAATGAGTTTACCAAACTGAGTGCCGTAATCACCGAGGTGATTTATTCCCACAACGTTATATCCGAGCTTTTTGTAAATTCTATATAAAGCACCGCCGATAACCGTGGTGGATAAATGCCCGATATGAAAGGGCTTTGCAACGTTTATAGAGGAATAGTCTATACAGATAGTTTTACCCTTGCCAAGTTCAGACGAGCCGTAGTTTTCGCCAAGCGATAATATCTCTTTTAAAACGGCACTTGCCTTTCCCTGACGGTTAACGGTAAAGTTTAAGTAACCGTTAACTGCCGTTACCTTTACGATAACGCTATCCGTTTGATAGTTTGACGCAAGCTCCTCGGCAATGATTGCAGGCGCTTTTCTCAAAACTTTGGCAAATCTAAAACAAGGGAGGGCAAAATCTCCCATAGAATTGTCAGGCGGAGTAACTATTAAAGAGGTTAATTCCTCTTTAGAAACACCTTCTACGTTTAATTTTTCAGCAATATAACTTTTGTAATCCATACGCTAATTTTAGCATACTTTCACTTTAACTGCAATTATTTTTAAACTTTAACCTTAAAAAGTTTGAATATATTCAAAGTTTTTGCTATAATGAGTTAGTCAACAAGGAGAATTGAAATGAAATTAGGTGTTGTTGGACTTCCAAACGTAGGAAAATCAACTTTATTTAACGCTATAACCCACGCAGGTGCACAAGCTGCAAACTTCCCGTTTTGCACCATCGAACCAAACGTTGGCGTAGTTGCCGTGCCTGATGAAAGGCTTGATAAGCTCGCCGCTTTATACAACAGCAAAAAGGTAACCCCCGCTACGATTGAATTCGTTGATATTGCAGGGCTCGTTAAGGGCGCAAGCCGTGGCGAAGGTCTTGGCAATAAATTCCTCTCCCACATTAGAGAGGTTGACGCTATCGTTCACGTTGTTAGATGTTTTGAGGACGATAACGTTGTTCACGTTGAATCGGACGTTGAGCCTATTAGAGATATAGAAACTATCAACTTAGAACTTATTTTATCCGATATGGAAAGCGTTCAAAAAAGATACGATAAGGCAGTTTCTATGATAAAAACCGGCGATAAAAAGTATCAGGTTGAGGCAGGACTTTTAAAGAGAATTCTCGATTTCTTGGAAAGCGAAAAGCCCGTTAGGAGTTTGGAGTTTGACGAGGAGGAGCAAAAGTACGTTAACGGCTTGTTCTTGATAACTTCAAAGCCCGTAATCTACGCGGCAAACATTTCAGAGGGCGATATCGCAAGCGATATAGAGGATATCCCCTTAGCTAAAAAAGTTCGCGATTACGCAATGAAAGAAAATAGCGAAACGCTTATAATTTCCGCTAAAACGGAAGAGGAAATTTCCGAGCTCGAGCCCGAAGAACAACAGATGTTCTTAGATGATTTAGGGCTTAAGGAAAGTGGACTTAACCGCTTGGTAAAGGCAAGTTATAAACTACTTGGATTGATAAGTTACTTGACGAGTGGCGAGCCTGAAACGAGAGCTTGGACTATAAAGAACGGAACGAAAGCTCCACAAGCGGCAGGCAAAATTCACACCGATTTTGAAAAGGGCTTTATCCGCGCGGAAGTCGTTGACTACGAGGTTCTCCTCGAATGCGGTAACTACACCAAGGCAAAAGAGCTTGGAAAGGTTCGCTCCGAGGGTAAAGATTACGTTATGAAAGACGGGGACGTAGTTTTATTTAGATTTAACGTTTAAAATTAAAAACACGCTGATTATTCAGCGTGTTTTTTTAATACTCTTTTATAAAGTTTTTCAAGCGTTTTGCCAAACTCCAACTTATCGTACGAGCAAGATAATTCCCTGCTCTTATTTCCTTGGCTGTGGCGAACGCCCTTATCTAAAAGCTTATATGCGCCATCTATAAAGCTATCCTCGTTTTCAAAGAAAAAGCCGTTCAAACCGTCTAACAAAACTCCGCCTAAGCAATCGTCTTTTTTGCATAGAAGTGGCAAGCCGTTAGCCATTGCCTCAATAAAGGTAAGCCCTTGCGTTTCGCTGGTTGAGGCACTTGCAAAAACGTCTGCAATCTGATAGTAAAGATGCACTTTCGACGGGTCTATCATTCCTGTGAAAATCACCCTATCTTCAATACCTAATTCTCTTGAGAGTTGTTGTAAACCCTCCTTGGAGGGCCCGTCCCCCGCGACCATTAGATAAACTTGTTCGTTTAATTTACAAAGTTTAGAAAAATGCCTTATAAGCTCGTCAATCTTTTTTTCGGGCGCAACTCTACCAAGACTTATAAAGAGCACGTCCGTTTGCTTAATATTAAAGCTATCTCGCATTTTTACGCGCTCATCGTTTGAAAGTATTTGCTTGTGCTGATCAAGGTCTATTCCGCTTGGGATAATTTCAATCTCGTTTTTAAGCCCGTAGCTTTTCATAGCCTTTTCCACCTTGTAGGTAGGCGTTATTATAACGTCAACGTTTTTAAGGCGAGCTTTGGTGAGCTTGCGTATTATCCAACGTCCAAATCTTTTAAAGGGGATAATATATCCCACGTAATCATCGTACATCGTATGGTAAGTATGAACTATAGGCGCACCCGTTTTTTTGGAAATCTTTTTGGCAAAGGTATAGGAAAAAACCTCGCATTGACTATGAATAATATCGGGTTTCCATTCAATTAGTTCATTTAAAAATGGCGTGACTAACGAGCGGGGCATACGTATGCCTGAATAGATGCGCTCGAGTGACGCCGATTTTACGTAATATACGGTTTTTTGACGGTGACTTTTATCATCGTTTGAAAGGGTTATAATTCTAACGTCGTGCCCGAGCTCTAAGAGTGCCTCGTATAAATTTCTAACCGAGGTGGCAACACCGTTAGTTTTTACGTTATAAACGTCGGTAGTAAGTAAAATTTTCATAGTAGATAACGATAAGCTAAAATTGAGAGATTTTTTACTTTTGTTTATAATATAATTTTTCTTTTATAAATGGTTTTTTATTTTTATTATTATGATTTTAAGCCGTTAGTTACAAATACTAGGGTTCCCGAAATTGTTTTTAGAATAAAAAGAATTTTGGGATAAAGGAGCAACCGCTTTTTTGTCTTAGCGTTTACCTTTAGGTTAACGCTTGACAATCTATGCGCGTTGCGACGCAGGCAAGGCGCTCGACTATATAACAAAATTTTTAAGCCGTTAGAAGCAAGCAAGACAAGGCTCGTCAAGTCGGTGCGATTACGACTAACCTTGTTGGTTGTCGTAAATGCAACGGCTTGACAGCAAACGCCGTATTGCGACGCTTATAACGGGTTAAAAGAGATGGCCTGTAAGCCGAGTTCTGTCATTTAATACGGCTATCTATCTAGGCCTACCGTCACCGATAGGCTCGAGCGAATAAAGCGAACGCATGCGTCGTAGCGCCTTACATACGTTCCTATCTTGCTTCGGGTGGGGTTTACACTGCTCCCTGCGTTACCGTAGGGACGGTGAGCTCTTACCTCGCCTTTTCATCCTTACAACTATAAGTTGCGGTTGTTTTCTGTTGCACTTTCCTTAAAGTCACCTTCACCGGCCGTTAGCGCGGCACCCTGCTACGTGAAGCTCGGACTTTCCTCGTGAATATAAAATTCCCGCAGCCGTACAGCCATCTCCGAGTGAGATTATAACACCTTAGCCTCGACTTGTCAATCGCTTGTTTGCCTTAGCGCCGTTTAGATTTAGCACGCCTGACGAGTAGGTAAATTCGTTTGAATTATATTCGTTTTGCTCTTTTACGCTACGCTCTATCAGCTTTGTGAGTAGCGCGGTAAAGCCCTTTAGCGTTTTAACGAATAGGTAATACGCCATTGAGCCGGGAACTGTGTTTATCTCATTGAGATACAACTTTTTATCGGAATATATGTAATCTATCCTAATTATTCCACCAAACCCGCACTCGTTAAACACCTTTTCGCTCGTTTTTTTGATTTTGTTTGCAAGCGCTAAAGGTATCTTTGCCGGAAATTCCCTTTCTAAAAGCCCGGAATAACCTTGGTATTTATCGTTAAAGGTTAAAATTTTATCGGATTTTGCAGGCTTTTCAATTTCGCTTATCAAAACTTTATCGTCCACTTTGCAAACGGCGCAGTTGTATTCTTCAAAACTTTCTAAATACCTTTCAATAACAACTTTACCGTCGTATTTAAATGCGTTTTTGAGCGCCGTTTTTAATTCTTTATCGGAAAACGCGGTTGATATTCCTATACTGCTACCTAAGTTTGCAGGCTTTACGATAAGAGGATAACTAAGCGTGCTTTCTATCTTTGATATGTAATCGCCGTTTGTAAACTCGCTTTTTGAAAGGGAGCAATACTCAAGC
>JAFQEV010000013.1 GCA_017398825.1 Clostridia bacterium | reverse complement strand
GCCGAATTTTTTATGATTTACCTTCATTCCCGAATGATATTTACCACCGGAATTGCTCTCCACCTTTTTTTGCAAGCCAAAGCTTGACTTGTAACCCGTTGAAAAACTCTTGGTCGAGCCAAAGCTCCTCGTTGGAGTTTCATCGGAATAATAACCGTAATCGCTACCGCTATCACGCTTGTAGCCGTACGAGTTTCTATCAGGACGGGAATACTGAGAATTGTAGCCGTTATAGCCACTAACGCTCTTTTCCTTAAGTAAAGGGATAATTTCCTTTATAAACCTGCTCTCCATGGTAATTTGGCGGTTGCCGTATAAATACCTGCTCTTTGAACGAGATATAAACAAGTCCTTTTTAGCTCTCGTGATAGCAACGTACATAAGCCTGCGCTCTTCCTCGAGTTCTTCCTCGCTATCGCTCGCTCTTGAGATGGGGAACACGGTTTCCTCAAGCCCTACTGCAAAAACGGTATCAAACTCCAAGCCTTTTACCGAGTGAATTGTCGCTACGGTAACGTAGTTACCCTCGTCAAGCTCGTCAGTATCCGAACTTAAAGTTATCGAGCCAAGATAATCGGTGAGCGTTGCGTTAGGATTGAGCTTTACAAACTCCTCAGCGGAGTTGATAAGTTCTGAAACGTTGAGCTTTTTGCTCTCGTTCTCTTCGGTATCATCTTCAAACTGAGATAGGAAATTAGTCTTTTCAATAACGAGCTTTATAAACTCGGGTACGCCGTAGTTTTGTACCTCAAGCATTAAGCTATAAAGCATATCCTTAAAATCGGCTATTCTATTTTTTGCAGACGCTCCAAGCGGTAAATTTTCATACGCCATAAGCCCTTCAAAAGCCGAACAGTCGTTGTAATTTGCATACTCGGCAATCGCATCTATAGACTTATCGCCTATACCTCTTCTCGGAACGTTTATAATTCTGTATATCGCCTCGTTGTCAAGCGGATTGACCATCGCTCGCAAATAAGCTGTTAAATCTTTGATTTCCTTACGGTCAAAGAACTTAAAACCACCGAATACTTTGTATGGGATATTGTATTTTAAAAACTCTTGCTCGAACGAACGAGAAAGGGCGTTTACCCTCATTAAAACGGCAAAATCTGACGCTCTTTTTCCACCGTTTATCAAAGATTTTATCTTTGTTGCAACGTATTCAGCCTCAGCGCTTTCATCATACGCTTGATAGTATTCGGGCTTTTCACCACCCTCGTTTTCAGTCCAAAGCACCTTGTCTTTTCTCGAGGAGTTGTTGCGAATAATTAAGTTTGCAAGGTTTAAAATGCTCTTTGTGGAACGGTAGTTTTGCTCGAGTTTATATACCTTTGCGCCTTTAAAATCATGTTCAAAGCCTAAAATATTCGATATTTTAGCACCGCGCCAGCCGTAAATTGACTGATCATCGTCACCCACCACGAAAATATTGCCGTGACAAGACGATAACATCTTTGCAATCTTATATTGAACTACGTTCGTATCTTGGAACTCATCGATATGGACGTATAAAAACCTCTCCGCATAATACTCTAAAACCTCTGGCTCGTCTTCAAAAAGATGGAGGGTTTTTATAAGCAAATCGTCAAAATCTAAGGCGTTAGATTTTTTGAGTTCCTCTTGATATTTAACGAAAATCTCGGTAATTATTCCGATATTGCCCATTCGGATATTTTCTTCCTTATACTCCCTGGGAGAAAGGTCGGCGTTTTTTGCGTTAGATATGGAAATTTTTGCTAACTTTAAAAACTTATCCGGCTCTAAATTCATATCTGAAATAATGCGTTTTAAAACCCTTTCCTTATCGTCCTCTGAATAGATAGAGAAGTTCTTTTCAAAGCCGAGATAGGTAATGGAACTGCGGAGAATTTTTACGCACATGGAGTGAATTGTAGAAACCCACATACCCTCTAAAGAACCAACCATATTTTCGAGGCGAAGTTTCATCTCGTCCGCCGCCTTGTTGGTAAAGGTTATTGCGAGAATACGAGAGGGGTCTACGCATTTTTCTTTGATAAGATAAGCTATCCTACTCGTTAAAACCCTCGTTTTACCACTACCTGCACCAGCTATTACTAAGACTGCGCCCTCGGTATCTTTTACGGGAAGTATTTGTGCACTATTAAGTTTTTGAAGAAAATTATCAAGCATAGAAATATTGTATCACAAAGTAGCGCCATTTTCAAGGAAAATCAGCAAAATAAAACCCCGAATTTATTCGGGGTTGAAAAAGCGGTTGTTTTACGCGTGTTTCTTTCTAAATATTTGATAAACAATTTGGTAAACGAGCCATACTACGAGTACTGCAACACAGATAATAAATAACAACCAAAATACTGCATTCCAACCGCGCGCATCGGCAACAGCGCCTAAAACGTAGGTTGAAAGCGCGCTACCAACGTAACAAAAACCGTTTATAACGCCTGCTATAAGCCCGGAGTTTACCTTTCCTTTCATAAAGAGGGGGAACATACTCGTAACTAAGCTATTGCAAGAAGAAACGCATAGATAAACTACAGCAAAGCAAACTATTGTTATTATAAACACGTTTAGCGAAAGCCCTGCTATAACCGCACCAACAAGTACGGCTGAAATTAAGAACATTAGTGCAACTTGGGTTACGAAATCGGTTATCTTTTTGTGTATTGCAACACCCATCATATTGCCAAACACCGCAACGCACGGCAAAGCAAGCGTTAGGATTATTGAAATGGACTCAGGTAGATTATAAGTATCTTTCATAATGGCAGGAACCCAAGTAACGAGCCCGTCTTTTATAAAGTTAATCGCAATGGCAATTAGGAAAAAGCATGCAACCGATAGGTAAATGTGCTTAACTTCCAACTTGCTTGCGTTTACCTTTTCAAGCTTTAATTCTTCTTTAGCCTCTTTGGGTATTTTGGCTACAACCCTCGGCATAAAGATAAACCAAATTACAGCAACTATAGGCATTACTATTCCTGCAAACAAGAACGCGCCTTTAAAGTAATTTATTGCAACGAGCACGGAAGATACGCCGTATATTACGAAAGTCCCAGCTGCAACGGTTGTTCCAACAATAATACTTGCAATCGCCATATACTCTTTGGTTAGCGTTTCGGATAGTGTTCTTATAACTGCCGTCCATAAAAACGAAAGTGCTATTCCGTTGATAAACCACAAGACAGTCACGAGCGTAAAATTATCGGTAAAAGCCACGATTAAGTTAACTATTCCCGAAACTGCAAGCCCTAAAAATATAACAAACCTTGAGCTGTAATACTTACACAAAAAGCCGTTTATTATCTGCATTACGCCATACGATATAAACAGTAAAGTGCTAACGAGCCCAGCGCTTGCGTGAGTTACGTCGTAGAATTTTTCAACTTGAACTATATTTGCCGAGTAACTCATCTTGCCAAGATATGAAACGGAATATGCAAGCCAACATAAAAATATTAAAAGATAGGAGTATTTTTTAGTTGGGTTTGTTTGATTTAATGATTTTTCCATACTTAACCTCAAATTCAAGCGAAATTATACTCTTAAACCGCACCAAAGTAAAGCGTTTTTAATATAAAATTAAAAAATGAAAAAATTATATACTTTTTAAGCCGAAAAAAATAAAAATATTAAAAAAGTTGAAAAAACCGATTAAAAACAGTTGCAAAAAATAAAAAATGGTGTTATATTTATTAGGCACTTTGAAAAAAGTCGCTTGGGAGTTTAGCTCAGCTGGGAGAGCATCTGCCTTACAAGCAGAGGGTCATAGGTTCGAGCCCTATAACTCCCACCAAGGCAATTTCGGGAACAGGTTGACTATATGGCGTCGGTTTGTTTTCGAAAATTGCGGGAGTAGCTCAGTTGGTAGAGCACTGCCTTGCCAAGGCAGTTGTCGCGGGTTCGAGTCCCGTTTCCCGCTCCAAACAAAAAATGCACTGCAAGAAGCGGTGCATTTTTTGTTTGGAGCGGGAAATTCATTTTGTAAAACAAAATGCAATCAAGACGACGAAATCAGCATGCCCTCCACTTGCTTAGCAAATGATTTTTAGTTTAAAGTTACGTTTTTAAGCTTTTCATATAAATCAAGCGCGTGCTTTTTAAGGTATGGGATATTGCTTTCAAGTTTAAACGCCTCGTCGGAGAGCGCCTTTGCAGTAAAGACCGTTTTGCTCGAATATTTTAAGCCTTTGAGGGTTGTGAGTATTCTTCCCGACTGGCGTTCGCCCAAAAGATCACCGCCTCCACGCATATCAAAATCAAGCTCGCTTATCTTAAACCCATCACTACAGGTTTTTAGCGCATTTAAGCGCTCGATAGCCTTTTCGCTTTCTTTGGTACATAAAAGGAAACAGTAGCTCTTTTTATCAGACCTGCCTACCCTACCTCTAAGCTGGTGGAGCTGTGATAAACCAAAACGCTCGGCACTCATTATAACCATAACGGTTGCATCGGGAACGTCAACGCCTACCTCGATTACGGTGGTGGAAACTAAAACGTCATATTTTTTATCTTTAAAGTCTTGCATAACGGCAAGCTTTTCTTTATCTTTCATCTTGCCGTGAAGTAAAGCGACCTTTACGCCAACGAGTACGTTTGAAAGTTCTTCGTAAAGTTCCTTTGCGGACAACACGTCACTCTCATCGTCAAAATCAATCTTTGGGCACACAAAGTAAGTTTGAAAACCACGCTTTGCCTGTTCGGTTACAAACCCAAGCATGTCCTCGTATTTTTTAAGCGGAACTACGTTCGTTTGAATTTCAGCTCTGCCAACGGGTTTATCCGTTATAGTTGAAATATCCAAATCACCATAGAAAATCAACGAGAGAGTCCTCGGTATAGGCGTGGCACTCATAACGAGGGTATCGGTAAATACTCCCTTTTCTTCAAGACTGCTACGCTGTGCTACACCAAAGCGTTGTTGTTCGTCACACACGCACAACGCTAAATTGTTAAATTCAACGTTTTCCTCTAAAACCGCGTGAGTTCCAACAAGGAGTTTTATCTCACCATTTAATAGTTTTTGTTTAATAGCTTTTTTCTCGGTTTGGGTTAAACTGCCCGATAAATAGCCGATTTCATAGTCGCTAAGATACTTTTTGCAAACTGAATAGTTTTGCTTTGCTAAAACCTCGGTAGGAGATAACAGCGCGCATTGATAGCCTGAATATAACGCAACGTATATTGCACAAAGTGACACCGCAGTTTTACCGCTACCAACGTCACCCTGAAGTAGTCTGTTCATAGTGAACGGGCTTTTAAGGTCGGTAAATATTTCGTTAACCGCCTGCTTTTGCCCAGAAGTAAACTCGAACGGGAAACGCTTGGTGAACTCCGCCATTTTTTCAGGAGTTATCGTGTATTTTCGCGGTTTTACTTGCTTTTTATCGCCCTTTATTATCTTGAACGCGGAGATGAGTTTGAAATATTCTTCGAGCGCAATTCTATCACTCGCGTTCTTTAACGCATTTTCAGAGGACGGCGAATGCACCTCAACGTAAGCCTTGTTAAGAGGGGATAACGCGTACTTTTGCTGAAGGTATAAGGGAATTGAAGAGGTTGGATTTACACTATTTACCGCGCTTAAGCAAATAGTTTTCATTCCGCTTTGAGTAAGACTGCCCTTAATAGAATAAACGGGCATATACCCTTTTAATCGAACGTTTTTATCAACCGGTTCAAAAACGGGATTTGTCATTGAAATCATGCCGTATTTGATTTGAACTCTACCGTAGAAAAAGTACTTTTCACCGCATTTAAGCTTTCCAACAACGTAGGGTTGATTAAACCAAACAACGCTAAAAGTGTCCGCCCCTTGCGAACAATATGCTTTAACGTACTTCACCCTACCACCCATTGATTGACGGGGTTCTACCTCAACCGTTGCCAGCGTTAACACGAAATCGTTATTATACGCCTGGCTTAGCGGAGTAACCGTAGTTAAGTCAAGATAGTTCCTCGGAAAATGATTGATAAGGTCTTCAGCCGTTGTTATAGATAATTTTTTAAGGTCTTGGATACGTTTATCCGAAACGTACTTAACGTCTTTAAGCCTCATAAAATTAAAAGGGACGAAATCTCCGCCCCTTCTCCTTATTCAAGTGAAATTATATAGTAGTATACTGCCTGACCGCCATAGAAAAGCTCAACGTCAAGCGACGGGAAAGCCTCTCTTAAAAGGTCCGCTACCGCCTCGGCATCCTCTTCCTTAACGTCTTCACCATAATAGAGGTTAACAACGCAATGAGAATCAGTTGCAAGCTTGGAAACGAGTTCCTTAACGCAATCGCCGATTTTATTAGCCTTTGCAAGTATCTTTTTGTCGTTAAGACCGATAATATCGCCCGTTTTAAGCGTAAATCCGTCAGTCTTGCTGTTTCTAACCGCGTAGGTTACCTGACCTGCAACAACGTTGTCAATCGCGTGGAGCATATTGATTTTGTTAACGGACGGCGACTCCTCGGGGTTAAATTCAAGCGCTGCAAGTATGCCCTGCGGAATGTTTTTAGTGGGAATAACGTGAACGTTCCTATTCTCAACCAACTGCTTTGACTGTTCAGCTGCTAAAGTGATGTTCTTATTGTTCGGGAATACGAATACGTTTTTAGCGTTTATCCTCATAATCGCGTCAGCAATGTCACTCGCCGAGGGGTTCATAGTTTGACCACCCTCAACAACACCGTCAACACCGATATCTTTAAACATCTCTTCAAAACCCTTACCAGAGCAAATTGCAAGCATGCCCATCTCTTTTCTTTCCGCCTCGTACTTTTTAACGAGCTCGCGGTTTTGTTCGAGCATGTTTTCAATCTTAACCTTGTCAACCTCACCAAGCTCTAACGCGTGAGATAAGGCACGGCCGGGATTGTTGGTGTGAACGTGAACTTTAACAAACTCAAGGTCGCCAACTACTATAACGCTGTCACCTATCGTCATTAAATACTCACGAAGCCTATCAATAGCAGCTAAAGTGGTCTTTTTCTTAATGTTTATAATGAAAAACTCGGTACAATAGCCAAATTCAATAGCGCCAAGGCTAAAAATATCAGCGTGATCGTGCTCTTTTTCTTCCTTTACAGGCTCTAAATCTTCTTCCGCAGCCTCAATCTCTTCACCTAAAAGAGCCTTTTGCATACCTTTAAAGATTGTGAGTAAACCCATACCACCAGAGTCAACAACGCCGGCTTTTTTAAGTACGGGGAGTTGTTCGGGAGTATATGCAAGAGCAACGTCACCAGCTTTTATGATATCAGCAAATAAATCTTCAAAAGACCTTGCCTTAGAAGATACCGCAGCCTCGCTCATAGCTTTGCAAACGCTGAGCATCGTTCCTTCCTTTGGCTTGGACACAGCGCTATACGCAATCTCGGTAGCAGACTTCATTGATTTTACAAATACCTTAATATCAATCTCTTGAGCCTTGCTAAGTACCGAACAAATACCTCTAAACACCTGCGAGGTGATAACGCCCGAGTTGCCTCTTGCGCCTCTTAAAGCGCCCTTGGTAGTCGCGTCACAAACCTCTAAAATAGTGTTTGATTTTACGTTTTTAAGTTCCTTAACCGCCGATTTTACGGTTAAAGACATATTAGTACCCGTGTCACCATCGGGTACGGGGAATACGTTGAGCGCATCAATCTTCTCCCTGTGAAGATCTAATAATTTTGATGCGTTAGTTATCATTTTAGACAGCATTACGCCGTTAATGGTTTTCATCTAAAAAACTCCTGTACAATCAAAGTTTAACACCCGTAATATTAACGTCAACCGTATCAACGACCATACCGGTAAACTTCTCAACGTTGTACTTGATGGTTTCCTTCAAACTGTCCGCCACAGCGGAGATTGATACGCCGAACTTGATAATAACGGATACCTCGATAAAGATACGGCCGTTCTTTATTTCAACCTTAACACCCTTTGCGCCTCTACCTTTACCGAACAAAACTAAAAGAGAGTCAGTAAAATGGCGTGATACGAGTTCAACTATACCGTAACAGTCAAGCGTTGCGTGAGCGGCTATCTTAGCAATAGCGTTATCGGATATGGAAATTATACCGCAAGCATTGTTAGTTTTAATTGCCATGACTCTCTCCTTAAATTCAATATATACTTATTTTACAATATTACGACTAATTTTGCAACAAAAAAAGAAAGTTTTTAAAAATTTTTAGCATACGCAAAAAATAATTTATTATTTATCCTCAAAATTGTTGCTTTTTTTGGCGAATAATGATAAAGTATATATGCAAAAATAATTATAAGCATTTTTTTCGGAGGTGCATTTTATGTCAAAAGTATGTAGCGTTTGCGGAAAAGGCAAATTATCCGGCAACAAGGTAAGCCACAGTAACCGTAAAACTCCCCGCTTATACAACGCTAACGTTCAAAAGGTAAGAGTTGTTAACGACGGTGTAGTAAGTTCTGAATACGTTTGTGCTCGTTGCCTTAAGAGCAAAAAAGTAGAAAGAGCTTAAAGCATCTAAGACTGCATTTTCGCGGTCTTTTTTGTTATAAATAAATTAAGCGTTTCTAACGCTTACTAAGGAATTAATATGAACGTATTCGATAAAGTGTTAATCTCCAAAGAGCAGATTGACAAGAAGGTTAAAGAAATATCCGCTAAAATCAGCGAAGATTATAAAGGGCTCAACCCCATTTTTATTTGCATTATGAAAGGCAGTATGTTTTTTACCGCGGATTTGTTAAGGAACGTTACCACCCCCGCTCAGCTTGACTTTATGTGCGTTTCAAGCTACGGCTCGGGCACGGAATCTTCCGGCGTTTTAAATATTAAAACGGATTTGACGTGCGATATTGAAAATAAGCACGTTATTATCGTTGAGGATATTATCGATTCCGGCAACACCTTATACAATCTTAAAAACCTCTTATTATCGAGAAACCCTGCATCAGTTAAAATTTGTGCGTTCTTAGATAAACCTGACAGGCGCGTTAGAGACATTGCCGTTGACTACGTTGGCTATGAAATTCCCGACGAGTTTGTTGTTGGCTATGGTCTTGACTATAATGAGGACTTTAGAACGTTGCCCGACGTTAGAATTTTATCAAGGCACGTTTACGAAAAATAATTTATATTAAAAAAAACAGCGGTTTTCCCGCTGTTTTTTTATTTGATTTTTCTACTGTCGTGGCAAGTAAAGTATATAATTTGCATTTCTTTTGAAAGCTCGGCGATTACCGATTTAACCTTTTCAAAATGAGGCTCGTCTAAAAATACGAAGGGGTCGTCTAAAATCAAGAAAGGGGCTTTATCCCGATACATATTTTTAATAAGTGCCAAGCGGAAACAAAGCGCACATATACTCTTTATTCCAGCGCTCAAGTGCTTTTCACTACGCTCCTTGCCGTTTCGCTCAAAGGTTATTTCAAAGTTTTTAGTCATAGTAACCTTTTCGCCAAGAGTTTGTTCGATAAGAGCGGAATACTTTAAAAATTCATCTTTTACCGGCTTTACGTAACGGTCCTTGAGGTTTTGCTCAGCCTTTTGTAAAAAGGCGATAGTTGCAGTTAAAAGCTGATAGTTTTTCTTATAGCGCGCGAGATTTTCTTCTGCTACTGCCTTATCTGAAACGTAACCGTCAAGGCGTTCAACGGCGTACTCGTCAGCCTCAATTTGCGAGGATAATAAAGCGTAGTCCTCCTGCATTTTGATAAGGGTTGAATTGAGATTTGAAATATCCGTAATTGCACCGCTCGGGCGAACCGTAATCTTCTTTTCCGCCTTGTATGCCTTTGCCCTTTCATCGAGCTCGCAAGCGTTTTTAAGCTCGGTTTTATAGGCGTTAACGTCGGCTAAAACGGCGTTTACGTCAGCTGTGCCGTACTTTTTGTCAAATGCGCTAATCGTTTCTCTTACAGCGGAAATTTCAGCGTTTAAGCGCTGTTTTTTAGCCTTTACGCCCTCAAGCTTTGCATTTAAAAGGTTAAACGAGCTAACTTTACTTTTAAGCGACGCAATCGAGCCGAGAAGATTGTTTTGATTAATATTAAAGCCGTTAAAATAGTTGATAAGCGCATCATTTAACGAGTTTATGCTTGCGGTAAGTTTTGAAAGTTTTTCAACCCTCTCTCGCTCAATTTTTAAAAGAGCTATATAGTCGCTTAAATCGCGCTTAAAGGTTGAATATGCAAGTAAAACGCCGTCACTCGTAGTATATCCAAACGAGTTTAACAAATTTCTTAGCTCACTTTCTATAATAGACGCGCGCTCGCAAGAGGCGTTATACGCTTGAGTTTTACCGTAGTATGCACCGCTCGTTTTTGCGTTAAGATAGATAAACGCAACTACTAAAATTGATAAAAAGCCTACTGCAGTAACTATAGCACCTATCACCGCGTTTACAAAAATCAATGCAATACCGACAATTAAAATAAGTGCGCAAATGATAGCAAACGGCAAATAATGCGATAGCGGAGGCTTTTTGTTAGTATATATAACTCCGCCACCCGTACTTTCAACCTCGGCTTTGAGCTTTTTGTATTCCTCCACTTTACCGTCGGCACTATTTACAACCTCGGGCTTTGGTAGCCCGCTTGAAAATTTAGCGCTGAGCTTAAGCATAGCGTCAGACGGTTTTTCACTCTCAACGAGGCTTTTTGTTGCCTGCAAAGACGAGAGCTCGTTTACCTTGTTCTCAACGGCAACAAGCTGTTCTTCGGTAGGAACACCGCCAGCAAAGGTTTTTTGCAAATTTTCAAGCTCGATTTTTTCACCGTCAGAAAGCCCTGAAGATAGCGAAACGGTTAACTCTCTTTCCTTAATGATAGCGTTAGAAAGAGCGGTTATCTCCTCTTCTAAAGGCAACTTGCCGTTATACTTTTTACAAACTTCTTGCGCTTTTTCATTTGACGCGGAGGCAATAGATAACAACTCCTCGTAATGCTCGTATGCGGTGATTTGTTCGTTTGTTTTTTGAGCCGCTTCAATCTCATTAGAGATTGATGAAATTGCGTTTTTAAGCTCGTTTAAACTCGATAACTTTTCACCGAGCGCACTCTTGACAGCGCGAGCGTTTACTATCTTTGCAGTAAGTTCAGATATCTTTTCCTGCTCAAGCGTGATTTTATCACGGCTTTGGCGGGATTTTTTATATTCTTTTGCAGTTGCATCAAGTTTTGAAAGCGCAACGTCTAAACTAACGTCGTCCTGAGTGCCTTGTAAAAACTCGTTGAGCTTTAAATTTATGCTGGAGGTTGACTTAATAGTTATTTCATCACTACCGATAAACGCAATGCGCTCAAACGATTCTTTATCAACACCGAATACCGCTTTACCAACGTCCTCTCCAAACTCGAAGGTTTCCTCTCCGTTTACGTACACCCTCAAAGTGTCAAGCGTGTCACTCTTTTCTCCGAAAAATCTCTCTATCTTATAAGTTTTTTCGTTAAACTCAAAAGTTAGATTACCGCCAAAACTACCGCCGTTAAACGGGTAATAGTGGAGGCGCTCGGGGAGTTTTTCTTCTTTAGAATAATTTGAACGATACGCATCAAGCCCGTAAAACATCGCCTTGATAAACGATGCAAGGGTTGACTTACCAAAACCATTCTCCTCGTTTATAGAGGTTAAATTACCGTCGAAAAGATAATCTTTTTTCGAAATACAACCAAAATTTTCAACGTAGCAGGATATGAGTTTCATTATTCCACCTCCACGTTAGAAAGAGCTTTTAAGCCGTACGCTATAATGCGAGCTTTATCCTCTTCACTATAGTCTATTGATTTATATACCTCTCGAACGAACTCACCTATAATTGAGGTGTCGTTTTCGTACTTTTTAACGTCGATTTTCTTCTTTGTACTGTCTTTTACGTCAATAAACTTAACGTCGTCGGACAAATACTTTTTAACGTCAGCCGACACCCCGTCAAGCCCTGCATCAAGCTCGCCGATAAGCTCTACTCGATAAATATCGCTCAAAGAGAATTTTCTTATCTCTTTTGCGCGGGAATATATTGAGTACGCGTCAGATAGCCCCGTAACGCTAACTTTATCCCAAACGATTTTTCGCTCGGAAAAGGGAATAAATTCGTGAGAGATTTTATCGCTTTCAACCGTTAAAAGCACAAAGCCTTTATCGCCCGTTTCATCAAAGCCTCTACCTTCTAAGCAACCGGAGTATACGGCAATTCCCCTACCGTCAATTTTATTCTCAGTAAAGGTATGATAATGCCCAAGCGCTAAATAGTCAATATTCTTATCCTTAAGCCTTGAAAGATTAATAATTCCAGCGCCCTCACCGTCCGCCACAGCGCCGTGGAGCATTACGATATTGAGGTTTGATTTATCGAGATTTAAAGTTGAATAATACGAGGTTGAATTTTCGCTTGAAAGTTCTACACCCGTTATTGTAACGCCGTTTAAAGTATAAGAATTCCACTCGCTACCAAACAGTTTAAGATTATCAAAGTTAAGTTCTTCCCCAGCCTCGTCGTGATTGCCACGAAGATAGAAAAAAGTAATGCTTGGGTGAGATTTTACAACACTATAAAAAAAGTCCTTATCCTTTCTAAAAGGACGGTCACTATCAAAAAGGTCACCACTGATAATTATTGCCGAAACATCATTTTGCTCGGCAAACACTACCATTCGCTTAAAAGAGTTTCTAACCTCTTCCCTTCTCTCTTCTGAAATTTCTTTAGGAAAGCCACCTATCTTAGAACCCAAGTGGATATCCGCAGTATGAATAATCTTCAAAACACTTCTCCTTATTGTGTTATTAATATAACACAAAATAAGATACATTTCAAGAGCAAAAATAAATTTACAAATATAAAAATTATGATACAATATAAGCATGAATAATATTGATTTTAGCAAAATAGACAATGCCGTTATAGAAAATTTAAAAAAATACCTTAATTCGCTTAGTTGTGGTGAAGAAAAAGGTGTTTGGGAACAAAAAATCGTAAACACAAAACGCCCTTGCATTATGGTAAAAAGTAAGGATATTGCCAGTATTTGTAAGGAAATTTTAAAGGGCGATATAATAGCGTTTATAAATTCTTATCCTATTGAAACTCATACCGATACAATCATTATCTCCTCACTAATTCCCAAAATCAAAGATTTTGACACACAAAAGAAATACCTGTTAGAACACTCGTTGCTGGCTGACAACTGGTCTACGATTGACAGTATCAAAATTCACCCCACTCATTCAAATAAAAGTAAATATTTTAACTTTGCAAAAACCTTAACAACACATGTGCACCCCTTCACGCGAAGACTTGGTGTAGTTATAATGCTAAAACTTTTAAACTTCAACGATTTACATAAAGAAATCGCTAATGAAATAAAATTACTTTATAATGAAAAAGAATATTACGTTAATATGGCGGTTGCTTGGCTTGTATCCGAATTATTCGTTAAAGGAAGAGAGGTTTGCTTAACCTTATATGAAAACGGCAGTTTAAACACCTTTGTAAACAACAAATCAATACAAAAATGCCGTGATAGTTATAGAGTATCAGCTAAAGATAAAGAATATCTACTCAAATTCAAAATATAATGCCCAACTTTATAATAATAAAAAATAAAAATTTCGCTATAAAGTCGTTAAAATGGTAGACAAAACAAAAATGTTGTGTTAATATATTAAAGCGATTGCTGATATGGCTCAGTCGGTAGAGCACGTCCTTGGTAAGGACGAGGTCACCGGTTCAAATCCGGTTATCAGCTCCACAAAGGTTTGCAAAATCTTGCAAACCTAAATATCTGGGTGTGGCGCAGTTTGGTAGCGCGCTTGAATGGGGTTCAAGAGGCCGGAAGTTCAAATCTTCTCACTCAGACCAGATTAAACTAAAATGGGATAGCAACACAGCTATCCCATTTTACTTTGTTTCGGCTACGCGAAACCTGAACTTTCGGCCTACGGCCGGATGTATTGAGTTTTTGTCCGCAAGTAAACTTGCTAAAAACCCAAGTGTCTTTCGACACCAAATCTTCTCTCCTTTTTTAGTTTTTCTTAGTTTGTAAATATTCAGTATTGACAAAGGGTAATCTCGGTTATATAATTAATATATATTAATTAGGAGATAAATTTTATGTTTTTTAAAAAGAAACTTAAAGGGGAAGTTATTGATAAAGCTATGCTCGAGGCAGTTAACAACTGGGATATGCCTGGTCTTCCCGCACCTAGCGAGAGAAACGACGATAACTGGCAGGTTGAACTTTCATCTTCAAAAACTAGCCGTGGCGTTAAAGTTAGCGGAACTGTTAACGATATTACGCTCAAAATCAGCGTTTATCACACCTTAAAAACAGGCCGTTTGCAAACTTATATCAGCATTAATAACCTCATTTTTGACAAGAAATACGACGAACAGCGCGAGCTTAAAAAGAAATATCCCAACGTTAATTTTAGCTTTTTAGAAAATCTTACTTTCGTTGAGTTTATGAGATATGAAAACGGCACGAAGGTTTTCGATACTAAAACTGCAAAAACGGTTGACGAGCTAAAAGATCGCCTTCAAGAAATTTGTGACGATTTTACTTATACGGGCTTATACAACACCGCTATTGAATTAAATAATAAAAGGACAGGTGAATAATTATGTGTTTATTCTTCAAAAAACCCAAAACTAAAGACGTTCAACAGTATTTCTATAGAGAGTGGAAAAATACTGAAATGCCGGGATTTCCACCAAAAAGCTCCCGTAATTACGAAAATTTCAAGCAGTCTCCATACGATACGTTAAACAAAACCTACTGCTCTGCATCTATGAAAGTTAAGTGTGGCAAGTGGGATCTTGACTACAAGGTCGCATACAATAGAAAAGAAAATAAAGTTTACCTAAGCGTTTGGTATTTCAATTTAACCTTACCCGGTGCAGACCTTCAAAGAGCAGTAAACCAAACGTTCAAAAATTATAAGATCGGATACTGGCCGAGTGCAGTAACTATCACCTCTAAAGATTACACCGTAAAAAAGATATCGGATATTGAAAACGCCTTCCACGATATCGTTAGAGAATGGAAAGAAAGCGGTATCTACAACTTTATGGATAACTTTAAAACTAACGAAGAACTTAAGAAAAAATAATATTTACAACTAAAAACACGCTACGAACTCGTAGCGTGTTTTTTAATTTTTCTTATTATAACGCAAAGTTGATTTCATCTTCAAAATCAATGGCGATTTCAAGCTCGGTTATCGTAACCCCTACCGCTTTTGCAGACGACAAGTACACCGAGGAAATACTAAACAAAAGGTCTTCACTAACGTTTAACACGCCGTTATCACAGCACCACTTTGCAAGTTTTAGCGCAAGCGGAATATAGCCTTTTGCATATTTATCGGGAATGGAAACGCTCGCAATACCAAGCGCTAAATTAAACTCCCCGTCAGCATTTTTAAACGATAACTTTTTGCTGATATACAAGAGTAAATCGCCAACCGTTTGTTCAAAAGTAGGCTTAAACGAAGGCGTTTTACTAAATACCTTTTCATACATATTAAAGACTATGTCTTTAACCTTAGAAAATTCCGCCTTTAAATCAATCTTTTTGCCCCTTTTTACCTTTGGAGTTTCGATAGGCTCGTTTAACATAGAAACGTCTGGAACGTAAACCTCGGGCTCGATTAAAATATCGGGCTCTTTAGGCGCAACCTCTATCGGCTCATTGTGAGCAACTTCTATATCGGGAATTTCCTCTATAGGCTCATCGAGCTCATTATTAGTTTGCTCAGCCGACTGCTCCTCTTTAATAAACTCCTCAACAGGTCTTTCAATGAGTTCTTTTACAAATTCTTCAACCGTTTTTTCAACGGCAAACGCCGAAACGGGTTTTTCCGTTTCGGTATTTACGCTCGGCGCGTGCAAACTATTAAGTTTTACAGCGCCGTCAACGCCTGACACAGTAGACAACTAAGGGCTGGCACGCTCCAACACCAGAGAGTGTTCTTCCCTTCGTCGTCCTGCCGTCTTGCGGAATATCAGAGGTGTAAACGTAATAGATTGCACCTATTCTATCAACTACCGTAAGAAGCGACTTTTCATCCGGGCTTACACACGATGCGTACACTACGCACTCGTTCATCTTGGGGTCGCCAAGCTCGGCAATCTTAACGCCTTTACATGCTCTTGCCGTCTTGGTGATTATTCCTGTTATTACCTTTTTAAACGTGCCAAAACTGGTAACGATTACACACTCGGTAGTGAGGTCGTCGTCAATTAATGACGCAGATATAACAGTATCGTCACCCGTTAAATTAATACCTTTTACGCCACCTGCGATTCTACCTTGAACGGGAACGTCCTTTTCCGCTCTTAAGCACATACCCTTTGCAGTTACGAAGAACATATCCTTTCCGTCAACGTCCTGTTCTACGGAGAGAACCTCGTCCCCGTCTTTTAACTTGATAGCCTGGCATGACGTTCTCGTTATACCGCAATCACTCCACTCGGTTATCTTTACAAAACCTTGTTTTGTAAATACTATAAATTTGCCTTGCGGTTCAGTTTCAAAAGCAAAGATGCTAACTATCTTTTCACCCTTTTGAACGTCTTTAAACAATCCATCGAAAGTTATTCCGCCCTGCGTCATTCCGCGCCCTTCGGGAACGTTATCAGGGTTTATCTTGAACAAGTTACCCTTGTTTGTAAACGCATAAGCGTAATTATCCGACTTAACCTTAGCGTACGCCGTGAAAATCTCGGCAGGCGTAGGCTCGCTCGAGGTGGACTTTTTAAACACGGGATATTTTATCTTTTTAACGTAACCCTTAGCGCTCACGCCTAAAGCAAACGTTTCAACCGCTCTTTCGCCGTTTCCACCCTTGGTGCTGGGAGAGGGGTCAATCTCCTTTCCGTCACGAACGATAACGGACTTTCTACCGTCTTTATACTTCTTCTTGATTTCCTTAAGTTCAGATACGACTAACGCGTTTAACTTGCGCTTGCTATCGATAATTTCTTGTAAAGATTGAATAAGCTGTTTTAAACTCTCAAGTTCATCTTTCAAATTGTCAATCTCAAGCCTTGTGAGGCGCGCGAGCTTTAAGTCTAAAATCGCTTGCGCTTGAACTTCGGAAAGATCGAATTCCTTTCTTAAGTTTTGCCTTGCAGTAGGCGTATCGGGCGATTTTTTGATAATCTGAATTACTTTATCGATATTAGTCACGGCAATTATTAAGCCGGTTACGATTTCATAGCGCGCCTTTGCCTTAGATAAATCGTACTTAGTACGGCGAAGAACTACTTGTTTTTGGTAATCGGTGTAGTACTTAAGTACGGGAATTAAGCCTAATTGCTGGGGCTTGCCGTCGGCAATCATAACCATGTTTATGCCATAGGATACTTGAAGGTTTGTATTCTTATACAAAAGCTCTAAAATAAGGGAAACGTCAGTATCCTTTCTGAGCTTTATAACAACCCTCATACCGTGGCGGTCAGACTCGTCAACAACGTCCATAATGCAACCGAACTCGTCCTTTCTATCAACCATAAGCTGACCTATTTTAGAAATTAACGCAGCTTTGTTAACTTGATAGGGAATTTCCGTTACAACTATGTTTTGCCTACCCGACTTTTCAGTTTCAACGTCAATTTTACTGCGGATTAAAATCTTACCCCTACCCGTTTCGTAGGCAGTTTTAAGCTCGTCACCCGCGATAATATAACCACCCGTAGGAAAGTCCGGCCCGATAACGATTTTCATCATATCGTCAAGAGAAATTCTCGGGTTTTCAATAACGGCAATAGCACCGTCAACAACCTCAGCTAAATTGTGAGGGGGAATGTTAGTTGCCAAGCCTACCGCTATACCCATTGCGCCGTTTACTAAAACGTTTGGATAACGGCAAGGAAGGGTTACGGGCTCTTTGAGCGTATCGTCAAAGTTGTTTTCCCAGTCAACCGTGTCTTTATCCAAATCTCTAAGCATTTCGAGGGCTAAGCTATTGAGCTTTGCCTCGGTGTAACGCATAGCCGCCGCCCCGTCACCATCGACAGAACCAAAGTTACCCTGCCCGTCAACGAGTTTCATTCTCATATTGAAAGGCTGAGCAAGCCTAACCATAGCGTCGTAAACGGAGGTATCGCCGTGTGGGTGGTATTTTGCCAAACATTCGCCGACTACTCTCGCACTCTTTTTGTACGGTTTATCAGGAGTTAAACCAAGGTCGTGCATAGCGTATAAAATTCTACGCTGAACGGGCTTTAAACCGTCCTCTACACGCGGAAGAGCTCTATCGAGTATAACGTATTCGGCGTAAGGAATCATTGAAGAGTGTAAAACCTCTTCAATACTGCTTACTATTACGTTTGATTTTTTATTCTCTTCCATAATCACTCTTCGTCCTTAACCTTGATTTCAAACTGTTGTTCTTTGTTAAAATTTGCATGCTTTTGAATGTACTTTTTGCGCTCGTCAACCGCATCGCCCATAAGCGTTGTGATAAGCCTTTCAGTTGCGGCAGCCTCTTCAATCGTAACCTGCATCAAAAGCCTGTTTTCAGGATTTAAAGTGGTATCCCAAAGCTGTTCTGGGTTCATTTCACCAAGACCCTTATAACGCTGAATTTGGTAGCCTCTACCAACCTTTTCCTGTTTAATCTTTCTTTCGTTCTCGTCGTATGCGTACTCAACAACGTCCTTTTTATACACTTTGTATAAAGGTGGCATACCGATGTATACGTGCCCCTCTTTTATAAGGTTTGGCATGTATCGATAGAAGAAAGTTAAAAGTATACATCTTATATGATAACCGTCCTGATCGGCATCGGATAAGATTATTACCTTATCGTAGTTTAGGTTGTTGATGTTGAAATCATCGCCCATGCCCGTGCCGAGCGCCGCGATTATCGTTTTGATTTCCTCGTTCTTTAAAACCTCAACCGTTGACTTTTTCTCGGTGTTTAAGGGCTTACCGCGGAGGGGAAGTATTGCTTGGTGCTTTCTATCTCGCCCTTCTTTTGCACTACCGCCTGCCGAGTCACCCTCTACGATGAATATTTCGTTAAGCGACGCGTCACGACTACTGCAGTTTGCGAGTTTTCCAAGTAATCTCGTGCTATCCGCGCCCGATTTTGCACGGTTGAGCTCTTTTGTCTTTCTAACAGCCTCCCTCTCCTTTGCAGCAGAGGTTGCCTTTTCAATTATCGCATCAAAGCATTTAACGAGCTTTTTGTTCTTTGCAATTTCGTTCAGCGCGTCTATCGTAACGCTTTCAACTGCGGGGCGAACTTCAACGTTGCCAAGTTTTCCCTTCGTTTGACCTTCAAACTGCGCGTTTTTAACCTTTACCGTGATAACCGCCGTGATGCCCACGCGGAAATCTTCGCCGTTAAACGCAATATCCTTATTCTTACCACTAACGTTCTTTTTAGCATACTCGCTCATAAAACGAGTTAAACCCGACTTAAAGCCTACGTCATGCGTGCCACCGTCAACGGTGGGAATGTTGTTTACGAATGAAAATACGCTCTCGCTATACCCGTCCGTGTGCTGAAAGGACGCCTCTATCACAATATCGTCCTTTTTATCGGCAAAGTACAAAGGCTCAGAGTATAAAACGTTTTTACCCGTATTGATATACGAAACGTAGTCCTTTATACCACCTTCGGACTTAAATACGAGTTCCTCAGAGTTGTCACTCTTTCTTAAGTCTTTAAACCTAAGCTCAACGCCCTTGTTTAAAAAGGAGGTTTCTCTCAAACGATTGATAACCGTATCCGCATTAAACTCAACAGTTTCAAACACGGTAGCATCGGGCTTAAACCTTACGAGAGTACCCTTTTTAATAGTCTTTATCTTAGTGTCAACAAGCGGTGCTTTGGGAACGCCGGATAAAACTTTATTCTGCGCCTTGTCAAAATAAGAGTGGAATTCCATTGAGTACACGGTCTTGTTATAAACCTCAACCTTGAGCCACTCGGATAAAGCGTTGGTAACCGATGCTCCTACGCCGTGCAAGCCACCTGAATAATCGTAGTTTTCGTTGTTGAATTTTCCGCCTGCGTGGAGTTGGGTAAATATAACCTCAACGCCGGAAACGCCGGCATCTGGGTGGATATCAACGGGCATACCTCTGCCGTTATCCTCTACCGACGCACTACCATCAGGATGCAAGCAAACGTTAACCGTGGTTGCAAAGCCGTTGGCAGCCTCGTCAACCGCGTTATCGATAATCTCCCATAAAATATGGTGAAGACCTTTCGAACCGGTTGAGCCGATATACATACCCGGCCTTACCCTTACCGCCTCAAGCTCCTTTAATATTTTTATATCTTCTGAACTGTAACTTTTTTTAGCCAAAGTAGTGCCTCCAAAAAATTAAAACTATACGAGACAATTTTACCACATATTGTATAAAATATCAAGTTCTTTACACTAAATAATGTATATAAATATTAAAAAAGGCAAGCCACTTTCGCGCTTGCCTTAATTGTTTTAATCTAAAAACGTAATGCTGTGATAAAAGGTTTTGCTCGACTTTGCGTCAAGTGTTGCAATGGACTTTTTATCCTCGATTTTTCTTCCGCTACCATGAACGTCGGGAAGCCCCGTCCAAGGCTCGATTGCTATAAACGGCTCGTCACCCTCCGTCCATAAAACGAGGTGGGGGAAATCGCTGTAATAGATTGCAATCTCTTCTTTATCTCCACGGCAAAGGGTTGCGCGTTTAGACTTGATATTTTCTACGATTATGGACTCGCCGTCGTTTTCAGGGATAAAGAAATCGCCGAGGTTTAAGCCGTTTTCCTTAACCGCTACCTCGCTGTACTTTTCATTGATAAAATTATCGGTGAGCAAGGAGTTTTGAACGGACTTTTCATCTCCGTCAAACTTAATGGAATACTCACTAACCTTTCCGTCTAAAAGATAGCCCTCGTGACAACCAACGTTGTAATACATCTTAGTATCACCGTGATTTTCAACGATGTAATACACTTGAACGGTGGTGCACGCAATCTTGAACATTACCCTAAACTTAAAGTCAAAGGGATACACCTTTTTACTCTCCAAAGAACTTTCTAATAAAAAGGTGGCGGTAGTCTTTTCTTCGGTTACAACCTTATATTCAGACTTTCTCGCAAAACCGTGCGCTTTCATCTCGAATTTTTCGCCGCCTATTTCATAATACCCGTCGTATACGCAACCGTTGATGGGGAAAAGTATAGGCGCGTGCCCCTGCCATACGGGAGAGCCCTGCCAAATCCTTTCCTTGCCCATATACTTAATGCTAACAATCTCAGCGCCGAGCGTTGAGATATCAACTGATAAATAATCGTTAGATATAGTTACAATTTTACTCATACAATTTCTCCTTACGGATATATTTTAGGTTTGTTTGCGCGTTTTGTCAAGAAGGATATTAAAATAATATTTTAAACTTTCTAAAAAAACTTGTCTTTTGCGATAGAAGTGTGTTAAAATAGTAAAAGTTACACGTTTTGAAACGTTTAAGGAGATTTTATGGATATTAAGGCTATTGAAAAAAAGTGGCAAGCTAAATGGGAAAAGGACAAAATCAATAACTTCGATAAAAAGAATATTGATAAAAAGTTCTACGTTTTAGAAATGTTCTCATACCCTTCTGCTGCAAAGCTCCACGTTGGGCACTGGTATAACTACGGCCCGACTGATAGTTATGCAAGATATAAAAAGATGAAAGGCTTTGAGATCTTTCAGCCTATGGGCTTTGACGCGTTTGGTCTTCCTGCTGAAAACTACGCTATAAAAACGGGCGTTCACCCGCAAGATAGCACAGAGGAAAACATCGCGAGAATGGAAACCACTTTAAAGGAAATGGGCGCTATGTTCGACTGGTCGAACGAGATTAAAACTTGCATGCCCGATTATTATAAGTGGACGCAATGGCTCTTCTTACAGCTTTACAAAAAGGGCTTGGCATATAGAAAGGAAGCACCCGTTAACTGGTGCCCCGACTGCCAAACCGTTCTCGCAAACGAGCAGGTCGTTCAAGGTCTTTGCGAAAGATGCCACTCTACCGTAGTTCAAAAGGATTTAACTCAATGGTTCTTTAAAATTACCGATTACGCTGAAGAACTCTTAACCGGGCTTGACGGGCTTGACTGGCCTGAAAAGACTAAGGCAATGCAGAGAAACTGGATAGGCAAATCGGTAGGCGGTGAAATCACCTTTAAACTTGAGGACGGTAGCGACGAATTTAAGGTGTTCACTACGAGGGCGGACACCGTGTTCGGCGTTTCCTACGTAGTTCTCGCACCCGAGCATCCGCTCGTTAAAAAGATCACTACTGAAAAGCAAGCTCAAGCCGTTCAAAAATACGTTGACGATACCGCTAAGACTAAGGAAATTGAAAGACTTTCTCTCGATAGAGAGAAAACTGGCGTATTCACGGGCGCATACTGTATCAACCCCGTAAACGATAAGAAAGTTCCCATTTGGATATCCGATTACGTTTTATATTCCTACGGCACGGGTTGCGTTATGGGCGTTCCCGCGCACGATGAGAGGGACTTTGCGTTTGCTAATAAGTACGGTCTCCCCATCACCCGCGTTGTAAAGGGTGCAAGCGGTGTTGACGATACTTTACCGTTTGTTGACGACGGCGTTTTGGTAAACAGCGTTTCTTACGACGGGCTTACCTGCGAAGAGGGAAGAAAGGCAATTCTTCAAGACCTCACCGTTAAAAACCAAGGCGGTTTTAAAATTAACTATAGACTTCGTGACTGGCTCGTTTCCCGTCAAAGATACTGGGGTGCACCTATCCCCGTTATCCATTGTGATAAATGCGGTATAGTGCCCGTTCCCGAAGAAGATTTACCCGTTAAACTCCCCTATGACGTTGAGTTCAAGCCGGACGGCAAGTCCCCTCTTGCAAAGTGCGAGAAGTTTATGAACGTTAAATGCCCCGTATGCGGTGGCAAAGCTCATAGAGATCCCGACACTCTCGATACTTTCGTATGCTCGAGTTGGTATTTCTTAAGATATCCTGACGCACACAACGCAAAACAACCGTGGGACGTTGACCTTATTAATCAAATGCTCCCCGTTGACAAGTACGTTGGCGGTGCTGAACACGCTTGTATGCACCTACTCTATTCGAGATTTATAACTAAAGCGCTTAGAGATATGGGCTACTTAAACTTTGACGAACCGTTCAAATCTCTCGTTCACCAAGGCGTTATTTTAGGGCCTGACGGCAACCGCATGAGTAAATCTCGCGGTAACGTTATCTCTCCTGACGATTACGTTAAAGAATACGGCTCGGATACGTTTAGAATGTATCTTATGTTCGGTTTCTCTTACACCGAGGGCGGTCCTTGGAACGACGGTGGTATTAAATCCATTGCTAAGTTCTTAGACAGGGTTGAAAAAATCGTTACTACGGTTGCAGATTACAAGAACAACAAGGTTACAAATTTTGGAAAGGAAGAAAAAGAACTCAACTACTCGAGGCACTACACCATTAAGAGCGTTGATAGGGATATGGAGAATTTCTCCTTTAACACCGCGCTTGCAAGGCTTATGGAATACGTTTCCGCACTTTACAAGTACGACGCGCTCCCGATGGAGAAAAAGAACGTTGCATTTATGCAAGAGTGCATTGACGATTTAGTTCTTATGATATCTCCCTTTGCTCCTCACTTTGGCGAAGAACTCTGGTCGATACTCGGCAACAAGAAATCTGTATTTACCTGTGATTATCCCACCTTTGATGAGAAAGCTCTTGTGAAAGATGAGATTGAGTACGCAGTTCAAATCAACAGCAAGATGAAAGCTAAAATCAACGTTCCCGGCGATGCAAACGAAAAGGAAATTGAGGCTCTTGCTTTACAAAACGACGTTATCGTAAAAGCTCTTGACGGTAAACCGATAAAGAAGGTTATCGTAATAAAAGGAAGGCTCGTTAACGTTATAGCATAACAAAAAAAGATGGCGTTCGCCATCTTTTTTAATGCAGTAAAGCTGTGGATGTTTATTAGTGTAGAAAATTTGATATATATATTTTTTAAGACGTTAGTTGCAAATAATAGGGCTCCCGAAATTGTTTTTAGAATAAAAAGAATTTTGGGATAAAGGAGCAACCGCTTTTTTGTCCTAGCGTTTACCTTTAGGTTAACGCTTGACAATCTATGCGCGTTGCGACGCAGACGAGGCTCGTGAAAGTGATAGGCTGAGATTGACCTTGTTGGTCATCGAAGTCTATCACTTGAGCAGAAACGAAGTATAATGCCCAAAATAACGGCTTAAACGTCGATGTCAACTTGATTGAGCAACTGCTCACCCTTAGTCCTAAGTTCCTTGGGAACAACGATGTTATCAAAGGTGATGTAGTATTTTTTGATTGCTACGGTGTAATAGTCAACGAACCTAACTGCTATGTAGGATACGGAGAACAAAGGCATAGTTATAATAACGGATACGCCAAAGGTGAAAAAGCCTGCAACGGCAGTTACTACCATGTGGAGTATACGCATAGTAAAGTAGGAGATAAACCTTTCAACCATTACCCTTGACTTTAAGCCTTTAAATGCTGACCTAAACGCAGTTGTAACTTTACAACCCTCGCATACCATCTTTGCAGGAACCATACCAACGAGCATAAGCCTAAACGCATCTGCAAACAAGATAAAAGTAATTACGAGCGGAACGGTAAAGAAACCTAAAATGTGAATAAACGCTACGAATAAGAGTATTGATAAGGTTATTATCAAAGTGTTGTAGAGGAAAAGCGAAATTACGCAGTAGGTAGCGTAAGCAAGCGCGGGCTTTAAGTGCTCGGCTAAGGTCGAGAAGAACTTAGCGTGGCGCAAGCTCGACATGTGCTCGTTTACGTTAACTGCAACAACGTAGTCACAAAGGCTCGTTAAGAATTTAGCAACTTGGATAAGCAATAAAATGCCTATTGCAATAAACAACACTTCGCCAAGCCTTGAACGAACTACGGATAATATCGTTTGAATATGATAGCGCAAATCGGAGGCAAAATTAACGTTAGCCTCGTCCTTTAACGCAACGAAATTCCTTAGAAATGTTCTGATGAACTGAACGAAGTCGTTAAAAGCGACGCTTTGCATAACGTCATCAATAATGATTTTTGCAACCAAGAAACACGTTGCAGTTATAATCATTGAAATGAGAGTTCTCGAAAAAAGAGTTTTGTAGCAAAGCGGTTTATTTGCCATTGCTATTTTAATTCCGTTTGAAACCTTCATAATACACCTTTAAATTTGCAATAAACGACATTACCGTGCATACACGTTAATATTTATTATATTCTACATCATTTTTTAAAATTTGTAAAGCATTTTAAACACCCCTTACAAAAGGCGGTTTGAAAAGGAAAAAACGGCGCAAATACTTGCGCCGTAAAACTTTATTCTAAAGTTTTTACGTAATTTCTAACAACGCTTGCCATAGAACCTAAAAGCTCTATGATTTCGCTGTCCCCGTCAAATGCGGAAAGCCTTTCGTTTTTGGGAAGTTTTGAATAGTAGTCTATCGTTTTACTTACTATTTCACTCCTTATTCTCGCGCTCTCTAAATCGCTGGGCTCTTTAACGCCTTGATCTATACTCGCCTGCTGGCGCTTTACAGTATTGTTATATTTGAGCACCTCTTCAATCTTCTCGTTTTGCTCCTTCGTGAGCTTATCGATATTCTCGCTTATCTCCAGCGCCTTTTCGATATTGAGATTAGAAACAGCCGTTTTGTAATCGCTTTGCAAGGTTGAAATTTTATCGGCGTTCTTCTTAAGCTCGCCAGCCAAGTTATCGTCAACGCTTAAAAGGTCGCGAATTTTCTCAACGCCGAGGTCTTTAATTTGCTCGGCAACGATAGACGAGCGCGCAATCCCCCTGTTTATTGCATTCTCGCTAACCTTTTTCTCAAGCGCATCGTAACTCCTTTCAACTTCTTGCTTTTTTTGCTTGGAACTTTCCTTTAAAGCCTCGCTTGCACTCTCGGTATCAGCGGTGGACTTTTTAAGCTTTTCATCGAGTTCGTTTATCTTTAGTTGATATTTTTGGTCGACGTTCTTTTTAGCCTCCGTTTCTATCTCCTCTTGAGTTAGCGGAGTGTATTCGAGCTCGGTGAGCGTTGTTTTTTCATCTCTGCCCTTTAGCTCGTTACCAAGCCTTTTAAGATCGTTTTTTAAAGTTTCTCTACTCTCGTCAGTTTCTACCGTGTTTTCTTTTTCCTTAGGCTTTTCCTCCAAGGAAACGGGTACGGCAACACCGTTTTCTTTGTACTTTTTTAAGTACTGAATAATCTTCTCGTTTAAGTTATACATTTTTACTCCTCGCTTATAGTAAGAGTTCCTCTTACCCTGTTTAAATATTTTCCGTCAAAAAGCTTGACCCTTTCATCGTAAAGCCCCACCTTAACGGGCGCGTTCACCTCGCCGTTTACAACTTGAGAATACAATACGCCATCGAGCGAGTACGTTATCTCATAGCCGTCGTCTAATTTATTTACGTGGTAACTTTTACCTTTATTTATTACGTAAGTGTACATAAACTCCTCCTAAACAATAAACTTTATCTGCTTGAAATCATCGTATAGGACGTATGCGCCCACATTGTCGGCATCGGCAAACACTAAAGACGCCCTCCTCGACGTAGTCTCGCAGGAAAAATCCTCGTTTTTAACGTAATAACCTGTAAACACCTCTCCCGATTTTACGAAAATTATTTTAATTCCGTCACCGTATGGAAACGCGCAAACGGACGTTACGCCCGTTGCCTTAGCTACAGTATTCATGCCCGAGGAAGTTTTTACGTTATACGTCATTACGCAAAGCTCGTTGTTTTTGTTTACGTTAACGATATACAGCTCGTCACCCAAAATACCACCGATACACGCGTCGATTATACCTTTTTTAGTTAGTGCGTATTTTAAACCGCCGCCGTCGTAAGCGTAAAGCGAATAACTTTCATCGCTAAGAAAGGTTATGTAATTGACCTCACCATTAGTCACGATGGATACGCGCCGTCTTGAATTAAAATAATCAACTGCACCTCCAAGCGAGAGTTTTAGATTGTTTAAGGTAAACGGCACTCCGCAGTAAAGTTTAATAGTCAGTTCGTTTTCGCCCTCGTACACACCTATATTGAACGTAACGTCAGCCGTTTGAGCGAGCGTGCCCGTCTTGATAATCTTCCCAAGCAATAAAACCTCGTAAGTAACGGAAATACCCTCGGGAGTTCCGATAGTTAAGATGCAATTAACACTACCGTCCGCACGAGCAACGAATTTTACACTCTTTGAAAAGCTTGCGTGTTTTTCAGGGAACGAAAGGTCGAAAAATAGGCTTGAATAACTTTTTCTTTCAAGCTCTGAAAACCTCTTTTCCATTTGCTTTTCAAGCTCAACTACTTTTATATACGCTCTTTCACCATAATCGGCAATCATCACACGCTCTCCTTTATATAATCGACGTATACGCTCAGCGACGATATCTCGGGATTAAACGATTTAGATTTAATTGTAAATCTAAACCTCTCACCCTTAAGCATGGGTTTTATGTCGTTGAGCATTCCCGCTTTTAACGAATAGGTAAAGCTTTTTATCCCGTTTTCAACGGTTAAGCTTGCCTCCTCGGCGGAATATAGAGTTACTCTCTTTAAAACCTTTTCTCTCTCGGTTATGCCAAAATCGCACGTTGCCGAGCGCCACACTCTATCAGGATAATAAATGAGATAATTTCCGCTATCGTCAATAACGCCAACTCTAAAACTATCGTTAAACGAGCACATCACTTGCCCAACGCTACCACCGAAAAAGCACAAATCGGTTATCCTGAAACCCCTCGCTAAATGAGCCGTCTTTTTCTCGGTATCGTAGCAAATAACAACCCTTTCAACCTCGCCGTCAATTTGCGCGTAAAGCATAAGATATAATCGCCTGCCGTCAAACGCGCCTTTAGCGCGAGAGTTGTCAACGCCACGTATTAAATGGTCGTACTCGTCTAAAATCTTAACGGCGGATAAGCCGTTGAACGTATATATTCCCTGGCTCGTTACCATTACGATAAAGTTACCGCAATCGGTAATACTTCCACCGTAAATTTTCCCGTATTTTCCGTAGAGATTGTCAACTGAAAAATCTTGCTGGTCGCCGTAAGCGGTTACCCTTGAAATTCCGTACTCTCTAAACGCGTAAACGTAATCTAAAAAGCTAACCACCTTTAAAAGTTTTCCGTACTCGTCGGAAAACTCGATAAAACCAGCCTCGTCGAGAGATATCGACCAGTTAGTTGGGTCAAAATCATCTGAAAACCAAAGCGACTTACCCTCTCCGCTTGAAGTTGCAAATAACCTTTCTTTATGCACGCACAGCGAATTAAACGGAGGTGCGCCGTCTATCTTAGTTATGGTTAAACCGTCGAGCATATATAGTCCGTCAGTTGCGGTTGATAGAAGGAGCACGTCTTTATCTAAATAATTATAGGAAATGGCGCACGGGCACTCGCTAAATGTAACCGTGCCTATTCTTCGATACCAGCTACCGCTTGCCAAGGCGTAATAAAGCCCTCCGTCACTACAATAGATAATTATCCGTTCAACGTAACCGCTTTCATCGTGGTCGTATGCAATATATGGGAACAACCCCAAAACCTCAAGCCCCGAGATATTAGTTAAGATGTATTGATTGTAGTTAGAAACGCCAAAACCGCCCGTCAAAGCACCGCTTGAACAGTCAAAATTATGGATAAGTTCCCCTTTTGATAGGTCGATTTGCTTTTGTTTTAAAGTCCCTTTCATTCCGCTTGCAAAGGAGTTAACGCTTATTCGCTTTGTAATAACGGGCGGATAATTTACTCTTGCCATATTAGAACCACTCCCTTGCAGGTAGGTGCGAGCGCTTTTTAGAACGCGAGTAGACGGAAAGTGCGTTTATAAACTTATCAAAGTACGTTGCACTTTCAGAATATCTACCCTTAAACAAGAGATATTCCGCAAGAATTCCGTAACAAAAGTCAACGCAAGGCACTACGCCGGCAAAGGCGTAAGCATCTGAATAATCTTCCGCCTCGGGAAAGTAGTTATACTCTACCGTAATATCGTTACTCGCCCTAATTTCAGTTGGGAAAATTTCGTAATCAACCGCACCCTTAGTTCCTTTAACCGATACTATTTTATAAGGGTTAAACGAGAACTTTTCGTAAGAAACAGCTCCGTCAACCACACTAAAACTCTCAACCTTAGAAAGTGGAAAATACGCGCCTACGGAACGCGAGGTTTGATTGTATGCAAGGAGGAGTAATTCCTTATCTTCCCTGTAGGCGAGGAGTTGGTCGTTTTGACCTAACACGTAACTTAAAAGATTTTCATCGCCTAAAATTTTTAACGCTTTCGTAATAATTTCTAAAACCGTCATAATTCCTCCTTTAAATAATTCTCCGCCCTAATGGGCGGAGAACGTAAATTAAGCCTCGTTGATGCCGGTGAGCAAACCTTGTGCCCACGGGCGAGAGCATAAAAGCTCGGCGTATTTTACTAAGGTTGCACGGTATACGGGCTTGTTTTCAAGCTGTCTTAAAATTCTACCGTCTTCACCCTCTATCCATTGCCAGTCGCAAAGCTGATGAATGGCAAAGTCGTCGGTGTTGAGTAGGAACATGTGTCCGGGAGGACAGAACCTGTCCGACACAACGGGAATACCGTTAAACGAAATAGTTTTGTATCCACCTTGAAGGTCCATAGTATCTATGTTTCTCTTGTAGGTAGATAAGTGGCTCATAAGAGCGCGCTTTACACCGGAAGAACACAAGATAAAGTTGATTTTACCGCCGAAAGAATCTTCGATTTTATCAATTTCAGCTTGGATTTTCGTTTCGCTAATCTCGCCAACGTTATCCGTTTTTTGAGGGAATAAGCCGGGATACGAGTCTTTGTTAACACCGTACACCATATCTATGTTAGGATCGAACAACGACATAAGACCGGTGAGTTCGTTGCCGTACGCGTTAACGCCGGTAACGTAAGTGCAAAGCGCAAAATTATCAACGTCAACGGAGTTAGTGAAATATACTAACTTTTCAACTCTATCTACCTTGGTAACCGTAAATACGGTATCACCGAACTTTCTTTCGTTCAAGGGATCGTAGAACTGAATTTTCATACCCTCGACGTAGCAGTTGATATTGTCGGGCTTAAAGCACGAGCTTTCATGGTAGGTAATGCCGGAAAGCTTACCCGTTCCGTCGCCTAATAGCATACGGCTAAAGTTAAAGTTGGCGGCGCTGATCAAGGAATTAATTTCATCGTTTAAAAGGTTGGTAAACGCACCTGATTTGTTTTCGCTTGCTCTGATTGCCTTATCGGTAATCTCGATAGTTCCGTAAAGGTTTTTAAGCTTGATTACGAACTCGGCGTATTTGCTACCGGAGGCGGTTGGTAAATCGCCGTCCTCAGTACCAGCGCCAACGCCACCGTGAATACCTACTTTTACAAGCTTTTTAATTTCCTTACCCCAAACGTTTTCGCTCGTCTTTTTGATTTTTGCTAAAAACGGGTTGGTCTTATAGTCAAGATATTCCGAAACGACGTCTAAATACGCGGTCTTTAATGCCTGATCGGCACTTCTCATAGTAACTGTCATAAATTAGTAATCTCCTTTGATTTTTCTAAAATTTTTTTTGCAAGCACGCTTGCATCTTCTAAGGTTTTGGGCTTTGACGGTGGAATTACAATTCCGTCACCGTGTCCCATAAATTGCGCGACTTTTGGTTTTGAACCGCTAACGCTATCGAGATACTCGCGAATTATCCCGTTCTTTACCGATTGATTGCTCATTGCGGTTTTTAAAAGGTACTCATCGGATAAATAGTAGTTCTTCTCGCTATCTGACTTATCTTTCAAGTACTTTACGTACGCTCTTTCCAAAAAGCCTTCCGCCTCGTCACCACAGCTTGCGGCAAGCTCGTATAATGACGGTAAAATTTCTTTCGCCTCCGGATAGTTTTCCGAAAACGATATCTTTCCCCTTCGTCCGTCCGCGTGCTCCGAGTCCGATTTGGGTTTTTCGGATTTCAGACTTTCGTTTTCCCTAACCAACTCCTTGATTTTCTGACTGCGTCTGGTAAATTCAGATTGCAAAGAGTTGTAAGCGTTAAGCAAGTCGGTAACGCTTGAAAACTTGCCGAGCGATAAGCTTTCCTTCTCGCCTAAATCTTTTTCCGTCTCTACGGGTTGCGATGTAATACCACCCTCTAAGTCAATCGTAGCTTGCTCAATTTCTCCCGCTTTATTTTCCATATTTTCTCCTTTTTATACGTTTGCTAAAGCGCTTTTAAGTATTAATTCGTTATGCTTTTGAACGTGCGCTTTTATTCTCTTTTTGTACTCGTTTTCACCTAACTTTTCGTTGTCCATTGATAAAAGCTTTCTCAAATGCTCCTCAACGTGAAGGGCATGATCGTCAAGCTCGCCAACCTCTAAATCGGCGTGTTCAAGTTCGATGTTTTCCTTTTCCGCCTTGCCTACGTGGAGGGAATTTATATCCCCGGCGTTTGCAAGTGAACCGTAACCTAAAATTTCTAAAACTTTTAGCTTTGTCCTTGAAGAAAGCTTGCCGTTCTCATCAGCTAAAAGTCCGCTCGAAAGCATTTCCAAAACCGCCGTCTTTTTTTGTGCGGGCGTTTGAGTTAATTCGTTCTCGGTATCGAAAACGATGTCGTCTGAAGACAAATCGCTCGCATTAAAGTAAAATAGTTTTACGTCTTTTCCCTCTCCAACGCTACGCATTATCCTCGTGCTAACTGCAAACTGCTTAAATAACCTTATTATTTGCTTTGCAATTTCCTTAACTGCCGAACGAATAGCCTCGGCGGTAACGGATAATCTCGTTTCATCTTGCTCGATAAGGAGTTCTAACGCTACACCGCTCATTGAACTTTCGCTAACGGAAGAACTTCTCGATACCTCACTAATACCTGATATCGATACAAACTCGTTAGTTAACCTTTCCTCTTCGTACGTAAAGTCAAGCGGAACTGAACCCGATGGCATCATTTGAGGGGGTCTCGAACCCTGTCTATATACGATTACCTTGCCGGGTGACAAGCCGTCGTCGATGAGCTCGTCCGTATCGATAGAGCCGTCCTCAACGTTGATAACACCCATTGAAACTCTGTTTAAAAACTCGTATTTTCTGTTTTTAACCGCGTTGTACGCTCGCTGAAGAGGAATAAGTCTTTCAACTAAGCTAACGCCGAAAAAGCAACCTACTTGCGCCGTGCTAATTTGCCTAACGAAAGGAAAATCCCTCCTGCCGTCAACGCCGTTTTCATACGGTAATTCGCCGTAAGCTAATAACTCGTTTCCAGCAACCGCTATGTATCTTCCGTTGGGATAATCTTTACTCGGGCGCTCGTATCTCTCGATTAAAATCACGTGGTCTTTTAATACGGTAGAGGTCTTTTTCGCCTTATAGCCTCCGTTTTTGGTAACTTGCTCCTTGTTTAGAGTAAAGGCGTCAATCTCCTCACCCTCAACGTTCACACCGTACTTTTCGTTTATTTCATATACGGGAACAGCCCTTGCGTGAATGAGGCTTTGAACTTTAGATAAGTCGCCTGCAAACAAGCTGTCGGGGAAGATTTCAAATGGGCTTATTGCCGTTACTGAAACGTCGCCCTCGAAAACCTTTTCGCCCTCCGTTTCACCAAGTAACTTGCCCGATTTTTCGTTCCAAAGCACTTTATAAAACGCCGTGCCTAAAACCTCCGACCACTCGGTTGCGGTAGATATTATTTTATCAAGACCTATCCTGTGCGAAGTTGAGGTTAAAAGGTCGGTTGCAACGATTGCAGTTTTTAAATCACCGTCCTCCCCGCTCGACGCTCTAACGCTCATAGCCGGGCGCACCCTTGAAAGCTTTGCAAGCCTCGTATCGATAATGGGAGAAATGTGATTGAACACGCTACGCGATTGCCAGCCGTAATATTTTTCCTGTTCAACTATCTCACCGCGCGGTGAAATTTCGCAGTATTGATTGCCGGCAACATAGTTGAGGTTTAACTTCCATTGATGGTCAAAGCTTGCACGCTCTTCCCTTCTTTTTAAAAAGTCCTCGGTAACGGCTTTAACTATGTTTTCCTTAAAATTATCCTTTTCGGTAGTCTTTTTAGCCATTTTAGTTCTCCTTTTTTCTAAGCTCTTTTACGAGCAAATTCTTTATTTCAGTAGCGCAATCCCTGCATAGCTTTAAACTGTAATAGTCGCTACTTTTTTCGTCCTTTTTAATAAAGAACTCAGCCATTTTTCCACATCCACCTATATCGCAAACGATAGGCGTATCACTTTTTTTGATTATCATAATTCTCCTTTATATAAAGACTTAAAAGCCTTTGTTTTTCCTTTTCCAACTCCTCGTCGGAAAGCTTTTCAATATCGCTCGTTTCGCCGTTTAGCTCGATTAGTAACTTTGCAGCTGAAACGTCAGGCGGAACGTTCTTTTTTACAACTTTTCGCTTAACGAGTTTTACTCCGCCCTCGCCATCGTCTTGATACTCTTCGGTAACCTCAGTCGAATCGTATCCAAGCGCTCGTTTTTTTAGCGCTTTTTTTAAATTTTTTTCACCGTTATCCATACTTATTTTTTACCTTTATCCGCCTTATAAGCTTTTCTTTATTGCGAACAACCTCGTTTTTATACGGCATGGGAGCAACGTTTTTGGGCTTGGTCATTATGTAATACCTAAGCTCGTCTAAAGAGTGGTCGTCCTTTTTTACAGGCACGTCTTCCTTTCCCCAACGATACCCTTTTATCTCGCGCACTAAGTTAACGCAGTTTTTAAATATATATAACCTGTTGTTTTTAAGGTATGATTTTACTCGGTTAATACCCGTAAACAAATCTTTATCTACGTTTGAATTTACGTTTATTCCGTTATCGTAAAATAGCTCTGAAACGCTCTTCACTCCCGCTAAGGTCTTTTGGTTGGCAGCGCTATCGATAAGCGCAGATAACCTTCCGTCTCTTCCCCTTCTCCAACCTATTTTATCGGCAAGAAGTTTTATCTTATCCGCGTGTTCTTCAACCGATAATCCCCTCTCGTAATGCTCGGCAACTACGTAGACGTTCCCGTCGTAATCAACCGCGTAAAAATGGCAAGATAACGGGTTCTTAAGCCCCGGGTCTATCGAGATATTATCCTGCCAGTCAAACGGAACGCTAAACGGCTCGATAACGTGAACGTTTTCATCAAACTCCCAATAGACTGGCCCGGTATCGCTTTGAAACAAGCCGTAACGGCGAGAATTAAGTTCGCTTTCACTCATGCTTTGAGTGAGCATCTTGATTTCGCTCTTTGATAGGTACGGATTATCAGCCCATTCTATAAACTCGTACCAAACCGATGATTGATTATATTTATTAAGGTATATTTCCTCGTAGATAAAAGTTAAGCCCTTAAGTGGCGTCATAGTTCCGAAAATATCACCGCGCTTATCGAGAACTCTCATTCTGCACTCGTCGTATATTTCCTTTGGCGGTTCTTCATCAAACCACACGAAATCGAGCGACGTGCCTTGGAACTTTTCCCTGCCTTGATCACAGCTTTTAAACCCTATCGTGCTCGTTCCGCCAAATACGTTTTTGATTTTAATCTGGTCGATAACGCCTGACTGTAGATTGTCCTTTTTGCCTGAAAGCATGGTAACTTCCACAATCCAGTCGGGGTTTAAATATTTGAGTATTTTTTCTTGCGCAACGTCACGCTGGACTTGCTGTGAAAGAGATACTACCCAGCCAAAAACGTTATCCTTATTCTTGCGGTACGGGTGAATACCCCTTGCCATATAAATACTTTCAACCGCACCGCATTCCGTCTTTCCGCTACGGTTACCGCCAAACACCCACCTGTTTTTCTTTTTGCACTTGTGAAAAGCAAGTTGTTTTTTATGCTTTTTCTTGCCCGTGTTATACCTTAGTATTAAGTTGTTTTTATACCTGCGGTTTTGCTCCCGCTCTATTTTTTTAATTTTGCTAAGTATATTTTCTTCCATTTGACTAAATCCAACCAAATACTACACTTTTTGATAATTTACTTATCTTTCGCCGTTTTATAATGCTTGTATGTATACTCTAAAGCGCATTTTAATCGCGGTAATTATTTCGTTTATACTATTTTTGCAAACGGCAAACTTCTTCCCCGTCAGCGCACAAACGGATAGCTACGCGCGAATATTATCAAATTCCATATATATCTACCAAGACCAAAGCTTGCAAGAACCTATGTTTGCCGTTCCATATAGTTACTACGTTAAAGTTGAAGAACGCACCGACGGCGTTGTTCGAGTAAGTTACGGCGACGGTGATTACCCCAAAATTTACGGCTTTATGAAAGAGAGTGAACTAAGCTTTGTTGACTACGTTCCAACCTCTCCATACTCCGTAATTAAGGTATCAACTGATATAAGCGATATACTGTGGAGTGACGCCGAGCTTAAAACGCCGTATTTTAACGTTCCCAAAAACGAAATACTATATTATTATGGCGAGATTGAAAAAAACGACGTTGTTACCTGTTTCGTTTACTACTCAAAAAAGCTGGGGTACGTGGATAAAGCGTCGCTAAACCCATTTTCGATAACGCCTAACCCAGACCCCCTGCCCGAGATAGACGGAGAGCAGGAAGAAAACCCACCCGATACTGAAAGCGCTACAAAGATTAACCCTTTAGGCGAGCACATTCAGGTAATTATAATCGTGGGAATATCAATAGTATCTATCTCGGTAGTATACTTTTTATTTAAGCCCTCCAAAAACAAAACTGAGGAAGAGGCTTAATAGTAGTTTTCTCTAACGTGTTTTTTGCCCTCTTCAAGTAACGTGGTTTTATATATTGAAGAAATAAATGCAATTTTTAAGTACTTTGTTTGAAACCACTCTTGAACGTAACCCATACTCTCAAGCCTCTTGCAAAAGTTATCAAGCGCCTTTATTTGCTTTCTAAAATAATTGCGAGAAGACAAGTCGAAATTCTCATCTTCAGGGCGTACTCCAAAATATTTGTACGAAATTAAAGTTCTATCGTACGAATTGAGTGATGCAAGCACCTCTTCCACTATAAACTTGAGTTCGAAAAGGTCTTTCCGTATCTCGCCAAGCCTTATAAGCTGTTCGGCAAAAGCAACGGTATCACACCTTAAATAGAACGAATTTCTCGCCCTTTTTTTGATTAAACCCTCAATTTCCGTTATATATCCGTCAAGTAAAGGGTATGCTGAAAGTATAGTCTTTCCGTATTTTTCCATATTAGCCTCCATGCGTTATTACTCTTCTTAACCTCACCTACATTTTAAGGAATTCACTCTCATATTTCAACACAATATGACTATTTTGTACAAAATAATTTATTTTTGAACAAAATTATTTAAATTCCCGTCACAACCCCTTGATTTTTAAATGAAGGCAAGTTATTATTTTATATTTACGAACATTTGTTCGCATTTTCTAAACTAATATTAAAAAATAAATACTGCCAAGTTTAGTCACGGCAGTATTTTTTTAATAAAATCATTGAAATTTTTTTTATATGGTGTTATACTTAATACTAAGTTAAGTATTTATATATATCGCGTATGAAAAAGTTATTGATTTTTACCCTCAGCTTAATAACCGTTTTATTTACTTCGGTGGCGTGTATGCTATCGGGGGCTTTTTCACGCGTTAAGGCGGAAGAGATAACTCCCACCTCCACTCCTGTCGATACTTTTTTACCCTCCTCTGCACTTCAGTTATACGATTTGAAATCGCCCGTTTCCGTTTCTTATTCTGAAAGTGGTTACCTAGTAATTACCGAGCACGTTGGAAGTACGGATGGTAGCTCGCTGTTTGATAGAATTTCGGTTTACGACCCCACTACAAAGAAATACTCGGCAATCCCCGACCACTCCACTATCTATAACGTAACTCACGCAACGGAGTGGAACGGCTTTGTGTTTTATCTATCGGGCTCTAAACTTTACTACGTTCCGACTACTGATTTAACAACTACTCCTAGTGACACGGTTGTTACGAGCTCTAACTTCTTTATGGTGAAAGACGATTTCTTGATTACTAACACTAACAACACAATCGTTATCTACACGGTATCAATCGAGGGTGGCGTTCCCAAATTTGAAAAGACGTCAACTCACAACTTTACCACTAAAAACGCATTTATCTCAAAAGATAACAACGTTTACTACTTATTCGGAGGAAAGCTTTATTGCTTTGACTCAGCCTCCTCAACCTCGTATACGGTTGCAAACGTATCGGTTGACGTTAACTATATGGCGGAATACGGCGGTTATATTTATCTAACCTCTGGTAGCGGTGTATACCGAGTTGCCAAAGGCAAAGGTCAATCGCTCGAGCTTATAACACCCGTTACTGAAAACGTAAATTCCCTCGGTTACGTGGCAAATCCGCAAGGAATAACCGTTATGGGTGACACATTACTCATTGCCGACCCCACTAACAAGAGTATTCAAGGCATAACCGAAAGCGGTGAGTTCACCGACTTTGCAATTACTACTGAAGCTACCGCTGATTACCGTTTAACAAACAACGCATCACACCTTTCCTTATCCGAAAATTACGTTTACGCTTTAGATGACGGAGCGCAAAACGGAGAGGGAATATCCTATAAAAGAATAGTAAAAACGGCGATTGATAAAAACGCCGAAAACAGATATCAATCGATAAGCCTTGCCCCACTTTACGTTGGAGAAGAGGCTATTGACGTTAAGTATCTCGCATGCTCGGATACGCACGTTGCCATATATCACGGCAAAAAGCTTTCCCTCTACGATATAACGAGCGGAACGCTTGAAAGCGTTTATGAGACTGAAAGCGAATCGGTAACCTCGCTATTTTATCTTGACGGTGAGTTTTATTACACCGACTACGCTCTTTTATACTTTGGCTACAACGCAGTAAATATCAACAAGATAATCTTGCCGAGTTTAGACAACGAGCACACCGATATTATCGTTGAAAAGGTAAACGACCAAACCGAGATAAAGGGCGTTGCAATAAACGCGTGTGTGGACGTGTTTGGAAACTTTTACCTAAGCGTTGGCGAAACTGCTGACGGTGAGCCACAAAAACTCATTAAGTACTCTAACGGAACGGCAACCGAGCTGTGCTCGATCGATAAAAAGTTCACCTCTTTTAAGGCTGACTTTGCAGGCAACGTTTACGGGCTTTACAGCGACGGAACAGTTTATAAATACAGCTATAATTTAGGCGAAAACGCAATTTCATCGTATAAGTTTGATACAACTCTTCCCATTAAGAATATCGAACTTAACTATAAATCTAACCTTTGCTACGCACTTTCGAACGCGTGCATACTCCGCACGGAAGGTGACGTTATGAAGATTGCAAACTTAAGCGAAGTTGGCAAAACAACTGGGCTTGAAACGGTTGTAAATTCAGTTGACGGAAAGTTTATC
>JAFQEV010000012.1 GCA_017398825.1 Clostridia bacterium | reverse complement strand
TGGCTTAAAGGAGATGATTGAGGGAACCCCTGTAGCAAACGAGTTTGAAAAAATATACGCTAGTTCATTTTATTTTAATGATAAAGAAGTTGCGGTTTGGCCTGCGCAAGTTGTAAACTACACGAATAAAACCCAATTCCTATTTCGAATACAAAAGGGGACATTAAACATAAATGATCCAGGTGTAAATGATAGTTTTTCACCAGAGGATATAAGAGTGCCTTTTAGAAATATGGTATATATAGGCGATAGTGATACGGACATTCCTTGTATGAAATTAGTAAACTCTAACGGAGGTCATTCAATTGCTGTTTATAATCCCGAAACGGGAGACAAGACACGTGTTTATAAAATGATGAGGGAAGATAGAATAAAGTATTATGCGGCAGCAGATTATTCTGAAGGGCTTGAGTTAGATTTATTAATAAAAAGCATAATAGATAGAACGGCGTCTAATGAGAAGTTAGAAAGTGCCCACATTAACCAATTAAAAGAACAACGTAAAAACGATGCAAGTCAAAGTGAGGAAGATAGATTAAAAAATGAACTATTAACTGCTTTGGAAAATTCGTACAATTATGCAACGACACATACTATTGTTTACAAAATGCAGGTTATACGAGCGTGGACAGAACAGCAAAAAGAGGAGTTATTTAATATCGCACTAAATAATAGTCAAGTTCGAGGTGTACTATTAGATTCAGATGTTAAAAGTATGTATTGTAGATTATTAGAAGATTCCAAATCATTAAGTGACAATGCAAGAAAAATAAAAGAGATAATAGAATTTACTAATTAAACATTAAGCAAAATTATGATAGGAGGAAAGGGAAATGGCGACAAATAAACCTATAGGAGATAACGCTCGAGTTGGAGCCGTGAAGGGTAGGAGTCAAACGTATAATCCTAGAACAGATAGTTGGGTAAAAAGGGATACTGCAACTGGAAGATTTATGGATAACAAAACTTCAAGCAATACACCATTTAAGGGCGTAAGAAAAGAAAAATAAAATTGTAGAATATTAGCGACATAATGGGAAGAGTTAACTATATATAACGCAAATATTTTCGATAAAAGATGAAATTAGTTCACAAAATAAAGTAAAGGCGACCCCGTTTCCTTTAGGAGACGGGGTCGCCTTTGTTTTTAGACTGAAAGGATAAATTATAAGTTAATTATTTTAATCAAAAAAATATTACCGAAAGCAATGTAATACGTATTTGGAGTGATGAATTTATTGTTAATTACAATCAACACATAACAGAAAACGAAAAATTACTTATATAATTACAATTGTGAGTTTTGTGAGTTTGTAAGTCTCCAAAACCAAACGGTTTTGTCGTATAGTTTAGGAAGGGTTTGAGAGTTTTGTTGTTTTGTAAAATTATTCGTTTTACACTCAAATTGGCTCACCAAATGTGGCAAAAGAAGAGTTGGGATTTAAGAATTTTTACAATAAAGCTCCGTCTCTTTTTAATGCTCGTGCAATAGAGTTTTTCTATGAATTTTTAGCAAAAATGGGTGTCGAAGAAGTTTACTATTATTCGATAAGAGATAAGTTTTTAAAACATTATGGATATTTTATCAAAAATTAAATAGATAATTGAAAAAATATAATATTTATGTTAAAATATAAATTACAAGAAGTTAAATTTATTTCGCTTGCACTCATAGATTTGTAAAACTATCGTTTTACTGCAAAAACAACAGTTTATGCAACTTCAAATTTGAAAAAACATCAGTTGTGTGTCCTTGCAAGCAAACGCCTAACTTTAGATATTATAAACATGAGTATTATATATAAACCAACGGGAATGGCAAGGGAATATAGTCCTTATGCCTTAAATATTTATATCGGATGCAGTCATAGGTGTAAGTATTGTTATGCGCCTCATACTCTTCAACGAACGGAAGATAGTTATTTTGGAAAGCCACAGCCACGAAAAGATATTTTGAAACTTTTAGAAAAGGATTTGCAAAAAAACACATATAAAGAACAAGTTTTAATTTCATTTGTTGGGGACGTTTATTGTGATAATGCAGATAATAGCGAGACTACAAGAGAAGTGTTAAAATTATTAAACGCTTATAACGTTCCTGTTGCAGTGCTTTCAAAGGGTGGCAGTAAAATGCTTAGAGATTTAGACGTGTTCAAATCTTTTGGCAATAGAATAACCGTTGGCACAACGTTGACGTTTTTAGATGAAAATAAAAGTAAAGAGTGGGAACCTTATGCTTCCTTGCCAGAAGATAGGCTTTATACTTTAAAAACACTTCATGAAAACGGAATAAAAACTTTTGCAAGTTTTGAACCGACTATAGAGCCAGATGAAAGCATTAAACTTATAGAAAGAACTTTAAAAGATAATTCCGTTGAACATTATAAAATAGGAAAAATCAACAACTATAAGAAAGCTGACAAATGGCAAAATTGGGAAGAATATTTGCAAAACTGCATTGATTTATTAAGACCGGCAAATAAGCAGGTGTATTATAAATTTTGTTTAAGGAAATTAGCGCCAAACGTTGAACTTTTTGCTAACGAGAAAAATCCGGATTTGTATAACGTTAGAATATTAGAAAACGAACAATTAAAATTTTTATAAAAAACTTAAAAGGGATGTTGCAAAAAGCGACATCCCTTTTAACAGAAAACGAAAAATTACTTATATAATTACAATTGTGAGTTTTGTTGTTTTGTAAAATTATTCGTTTTACGCATCTATTGGTTCACCAAACAAAAAAGCACTTACCAAAAAGTAGGTGCTTTTTTGTTTGCTATCATGCAAGGATAGGCGAACTCGTAGAGTTCGGTTATCTGCCGTAGGCAGTAACTAGCTAGAGGTCTTCTTTGGGATATGGCTATATCTCGTAGAAAGGCGTTAGGATGCAATAAATTAAAAGACTGCTACGTTGCAGTCTTTAATTATTGAAAAAGCGAATATCGTATGTTAAAATTAAATTACAAAAATTTTAAAATAAAAAATATGTTTTGACAGACATATGGCAGTATTTATGTGTTAAAATTCCATAAAACCCCCACTATAATTAAAAAATGGCAAAAAAAATGCTCCCATATGGAGCGAAGTGAGTAGAATAAATTTTTATTTGAACTCGTTTTGTTATTTTGTAACTTGATTATATGCGATTAAAAGCAACTTGTCAATAGAAAAGGAGAAAATTATGAAAAAATTTTATTTAGGCTTAGATATAGGCACAAACTCAGTTGGTATTGCTGCTACTGATGAGGACTATAACTTATTGAGAGCAAAAGGGCAAGACCTGATATCTGTTCGATTATTTGAAGAGGCGCAAACTGCGCAGGAAAGGAGAGTTAAACGCTGTGCTCGTAGGCGTTTGCAACGTAGAAGGCAAAGAATAGAGTTTTTACAAGACGTTTTTGCACCTTTTATAGAGGATAAGAATTTTTTCCTTAGATTAAATAGTAGTGGTTATCATTTTGAAGATAAACCAGGGAACTTGAATTCAAGATATTCACTTTTTGCAGATAATGATTATAACGACAAAACTTTTTATAAAAACTATCCTACAATTTATCACTTAAGATATGCGTTAATGACTGGAAGTAAAGATGTTGACTTGCGTCACTTTTACCTTGCAATTCACCATTTAGTTAAGTATAGAGGACATTTTCTTTTTGAGGGGGAAAATTTAGTTCAAGCATTAAACGCGCGAGTTCTTTTCGAAAAACTTAATTCTATATGGATAGAGGTTTCAGAGGAATCGGCTTTATATTTCTCACCTGAAAAAGCGGAAAGTTTTAAAGATTTGGCATTAGATAAAAGTAAAAGATTAAACGACAAGAAAAATGCTGCGACTGAGATTTTTGGCGTATGCGACGTTAGATATAAAGATACCCTTTCTCTATTATTAGGCGGAACAGGTAAACCATCAAACATTCTCAAAGAAGAATATAAAGATAAAAAGGGCATATCTTTTGCAAAGATGAGTGATGAGGAGTTTGATTCTTTACAAGAAGAATATGGTGATGATTTTGCAATTTTGCAAAATTTAAGGGAGATATATAACTACATTGTGTTTGAGAGAGTTTTAAATGGTAATGAGTCTATTTCAAAGGCTATGATAGCCATTTATGATACACACAAAAGCAATCTAAAAAAATTCAAAGATTTTGTAAAATTAAACTATGGGCTTGATTTTTATAAAAAGATATTCAAGTCGCTTAAAGAAGGCAACAATTATGTAAATTATATAGGATATTCAAAACCACAAAAGAAGAAGCTCGACGTAAAAAAATGTACGGAAGATGATTTTTACAAATATCTTAAAAAACAGTTGGAAGAAAATAGGACAGAATTGATAGATGAAGATACTCTTAACACATGGTTAACCATTATTGAAGAAAAGCAACTCTTCCCGAAAATAATTAATGCCGATAACGGTATATTTCCGCATCAAGTAAATCTTGCCGAATTAGATTTGATATTGATAGCTCTTGAAAAAAAGTATACTGAATTTGGGATCAAAGATGCTGACGGACTTTCGCCTGCTGAAAAAATAAGAAAAATATTCCTTTTTAAAATTCCTTATTATGTTGGACCGTTAAATAATCACTCTAAAAACAGTTGGGTAGTAAGAAAACCTGGTAAAATTACGCCTTGGAATTTTGATGAAATGATAGACAAAAGCGAAACTAACGAAAGATTTATTAGACGTATGACTAATAAATGCACTTATTTAGTTGGCAAAGACGTATTGCCTGATTGCTCTATTGATTATCAAAAATTCAACGTACTTAATCAACTAAATAAACTTAAAATTAACGAAGTTCCGATATCTATAGAACTTAAACAAGCGTTATATAATGATTTATTCTTAAAATATCCTAAAGTAACAGATAAAAAAATTAAGGAATACTTAATTGTTAAAGGATATATCTCAAAAGCGGAAGAGAAAGAAATTAATTTATCTGGCAAGGATGGAGACTTCAAAGCAAGCATGTCTTCATATATTACGTTAAAGAAGATATTAGGCAATTTAGTGGATGAAAACCCCGTACTTTGTGAAGATATAATTTTATGGCACACAATAAATACGGATAAGAGAAATGTTGAGTACTTAATTTTAAAAAAATATGGAGACGTGGGGATTGTTCGTGAAAAAATAAAACAGTTAAAGGGTATAACTTCTTTTAAAGAATTTGGTAGACTATCTAAAGCTTTTTTAACTGAAGTTTCAGGTGGAATAGATAGTATTACTGGTGAGGTATATACAATTCTTGGTGAGCTTTATAACACAAATCAAAACCTCAACGAAATATTACATAACGAAAAGTATAGTTTCATAAATGAAATACAAATTCAAAACGGTGAGCAAGATGAAAATATTAGTAAAGAAGATTTAGATGAATTGTATGTATCACCGCAAGTTCGTCGTGGTATATGGCAGGCTCTTACGATGGTTGATGAGTATGTTAAAGTGCTTGGCAAAACTCCTGATAAAATATTTATAGAAGTTGCGCGAAGCGAAGGTGAAAAGGTAAGGACGATATCTCGCAAAAACCAAATATTAAATTTATACAAAGAATGTAATGAAGTAAAAGAACTCGTTGAAGAGCTAAACAGAAAAACTGATGCCGACTTGCGCTCCGAAAGATTATATTTATATTTTTTACAACGTGGTAGATGCGCTTATACTGGAAATATAATCAATTTGGAAGATTTAGTTTCTGATATGTACGATGTTGACCATATTTTACCTAGGTCAATAACTAAGGATGATAGTATAGACAATAAAGTTCTCGTTTTAAGAAGTAAAAACAAGCAAAAGTCAGACACGTATCCATTGCCTATCGGTTTCACAAATCAACAGTCGCTATGGAAAGAATTAAAAGACGCGAACTTAATGAGCGCTAAAAAGTATGATCTGTTAACGCGTGTTAAACCGCTTGATGAAGATGACTTTAATAGCTTTATTAATCGTCAACTCGTAGTTACAAATCAGACTAATAAGGCGGTTGCAGACCTATTAAAGCGCAAGTTTGAAAGAAAGGGTTGCAAAATTGTATTTAGTAAGGCAGGTAACGTAAATAATTTTAAAAGCGAATTTAAAATTGTTAAATGTCGCGAAACTAATGATTTTCACCATGCACGAGATGCGTATCTTAACGTAGTTGTAGGAAACGTGTATGATACAAAATTCTCTAATGCAAAATCATATTTTTATCAAAATGGTGATGTTTGGAAAGAGTACAACTTAAAATATCTTTTCCATACTAACATTTTAGGTGCATGGAATGAAGATAGTATAAATATCGTTTTAAAAACACTCTCTAGAACGGGAATAATGGTAACGCAGTATTCGTACGTAAACAAAGGCAAGTTTTACGACGAAACGGTTTACACTCGTGATTCATCGGGTTTAGATGCACCTAGAAAAAATTCTGAGCCTTATAAATCGGTTGAAAAATACGGTGGCTATAGTTCGCTTAAAACGGCATATTTTTCAGTTGTTAAATCAAAAGATAAGAAAGGTGGTTTTGTTAAGACTATCGAGTCAGTTCCTGTGCTTGTTGATTATTCACTCTCAAATAGTTCAGAAAGACTTTTAGAATTTTTTGTACAGGAGCGCGGACTTATACAGCCTGAAATCATCGTACCTAAGCTAAAAATCAAATCGCTGATAACATATAATGGAATGCCAGCTTACGTTGCAGGTACTACCGGAAATCGAATTTTATTACATAATGCTGTCGAATGGCGAACGAATTATGAAATTGATGAATACGTCAATGCTCTTGTAAAGTTGATTTCTTGGGAAAGAGATAAAAAATTATCGGCAGAGGAACTTGGCAATTCTGAGTTCAAAATAAAAACTAATCGCTTTCATGAAATTAAACTTTGCATAAACGCAAAAGGAAATTTGAAACTATTTAATCAAATTATATTGCAATTATCAAAGCCTATATATCAAGGGGTAAATGCAGCGAAAACCGTTAAAACTGTTCTTGAAGAACATTATGAGGATTTTACCGCATTATCAACGCTTAATCAAGCAAAGATTATTATACAACTTGTAAAATGGCTAAAATGCAATGCTGAAATTTGCGATTTAACTCTAATTAAAGGCGCTGCAAATTGTGGTAAATTATGTATTAGCAAAAATATTACAGATGCGAGTGTTGAAATAATAAATTATTCGCCGTGCGGAACAAGTAAAAAAATAGTAAAGATATAATATGTCGTTTAGAACGGTTGTTATAAAATCTCGAGCAAAGCTCGAGGTAAGATTAAACGCACTTATAGTGCGTGGCGAAAGCGAAAAGAAAATTTTTATAAACGAAATTAGCACCTTGATTATACAAAGCACGGCGGTTTCACTAACCGCCGCTTTGTTAAACGAGCTTATAAAAAACAACGTTAAGGTAATGTTTTGTGATGAAAAATGTAATCCTTCCGCTGAGCTGTTGCCTTATTATACTTCGTATAATTCTTCAAAAAAGATAAAAAGGCAAATAGAATGGACTGTTTTTGCAAAGGGTAATATTTGGAGTGAAATTATCAAGCAAAAAATATTAAGACAGAGTGAGTATTTATTTAAGCGCGGTTTTGAAGAACAGGCTAAAATGCTACTTGGTTATGCTAGTGAAGTAGAGTATAACGATCGAACAAATAGAGAGGGACATTCTGCAAAAGTATATTTTAATTGTATTTTAGGGAAATCGGCGTCAAGAAAAGACGATGGGTTTTTAAATTCTTGTTTAAATTATGGTTATAGTGTGATACTTTCAGCATTTAATCGAGAAATTGTTGCAAGTGGATATTTAACTCAACTTGGCATTTGGCACAATAACGAATTTAATGAATTCAATTTGGCGTGTGATTTAATGGAGCCTTTGCGGGTTATCGTTGATGAATTAGCATGCCTAGTTGAATATAATGATAAAAATTTTAAAAAGATAATGGCAAACGTTCTAAACTTTGAAACGAATATTAATGGTAAAACTACAACGCTAGACATTGCTATCAAAACTTACGTTAGGAGTTGTTTTACTGCATTAGAAAAAGAAGATAAAAATTTAATAATTTTCCCAGAAAAAACAGTTGTAAAAAATGAATTATAAGTTTATGAGGTTAATAGTATTTTTCGATTTGCCTATGATGTCGGATAAAGACCGTAGGGAATATTCTAAATTCCATAAATTCCTTGTCAAAAATGGTTTTATTATGATGCAAAAATCGGTTTATACTAAATTAGTTATTAACAATGTGACCAGTGCATTAGTTAAAGAAAAAGTTGCAAAAAACCTGCCTTCATCTGGCACGGTTGAATTGCTTGAGATAACCGAAAATCAATATTCTAAAATAGAGTATTTAGTAGGAGATGAGCAACAAACTTTTTTAGATTCTACGTCAAGGTTGGTTGAAATTTAATGAACGAAGAAATTTCTATTTCTCATCCACATTTAGAAGAAACAATTACTGTCAATAATGAAGTCGTTTCAATTTTGAGAGTTGAAAATCCATTGCAGTTCTATAAATTCGCAATGGACATAAAAAATCAACTCGAAGGAAGGAGTGGGGAGTTTTGTTTTTCCATGAACGATCAAATAGTTGCGTTTGAAAAAGTTGGAGATTTAGTATGTGATTTTTTTAATTTAGAGATAAATGACAAAAGGGTCATCAATTTATTGCATAAAAAACTAGAGAAAATTAGCGTTACAACAGGAAACGAACGTCTTTTTAATGAATTAAATAGTAGGGTCTCTAATTTTTTGTATGATCTTTTTTTCAGGGCAGATTTAAATTTGGTTTTTAACGAGCTTCAAGTCGCAGACGTTTTGAAGATTTCATCTGTCAAGTTTGAAGAAAACTACGAAAGTTTGCTTGAAAAAATCGTTGTGTATATAAACGTTATTACTCAACTTAAAAACTGCAAAATGATGGTTTTCATAAACTTAAAAAGTGTTCTTTCCGATGAAGAACTAAAAAAACTGTATTATCATTGCAATTTAGTTAAAGTGGGGTTATTGTTGTTAGAAAGTTCTAAAATTAGGAGCTTGTTATCAAATGAAAGGGCTATAATTATCACCGATGACTTATGTGAAATTGTTGAAAATTTTACTTAATAATGTTAAAATATTTATACTTATCGAAATAACCGCACCGTTAATGCGTGCTTTCACACCTAAGTATTTGAGGTTTGAGAGTTTTGTTATTTTGTAAGTCTCTAAAACGAACTAAAAATGCATTGTTTGTACAAACATGTTTGAGAGTTTTGTTATTTTGTAAGTCTCTAAAACAACTTGTTAAAGAAGAAAACGACTTTAAAAGTTTGAGAGTTTTGTTATTTTGTAAGTCTCTAAAACAAAAAATAAAATATAGGAGCAAAAAATTATGTTTGAGAGTTTTGTTATTTTGTAAGTCTCTAAAACTTGATGCGCAGTATTGCTCATCCTTTCTTGGTTTGAGAGTTTTGTTATTTTGTAAGTCTCTAAAACTTTTATGTGGTTATAATTGCCTATAATATCGTTTGAGAGTTTTGTTATTTTGTAAGTCTCTAAAACATATAAAATAATCTAAATTGCCGAAAGTTTGTTTGAGAGTTTTGTTATTTTGTAAGTCTCTAAAACTTACCACCAAACACAGAGCCGGCGAAAAGGGTTTGAGAGTTTTGTTATTTTGTAAGTCTCTAAAACTCCTACGAATATGTTTGAAGTTAATCGTGTGTTTGAGAGTTTTGTTATTTTGTAAGTCTCTAAAACGGCGCACCGTTCAAGGCGTTTAAAGGGCGCGTTTGAGAGTTTTGTTATTTTGTAAGTCTCTAAAACAAGTGAGATAAAAGTGGGCTATACTAACTAGTTTGAGAGTTTTGTTATTTTGTAAGTCTCTAAAACATTTTAGTGAATTGTTTTTCACCAACCGCCGTTTGAGAGTTTTGTTATTTTGCAAGTCCCTAAAACTTTACCAGCGCCCGGAGCACCGTAAATTACGTTTGAGAGTTTTGTTATTTTGTAAGTCTCTAAAACCACTGCCGGTGGATGTCGTACGATGTTTAAGTTTGAGAGTTTTGTTATTTTGTAAGTCTCTAAAACGTATAAGGCAAATTTTAAAGTTATGTTAGAGAAGATGATTGATTTTTAATCAATCGCAGTGTGATGAGGTCGCTTGTCATATGCCTCTTTATAAACAAAAGCGCGTATTATCGGCTTGGGAGAAATATATCTCTTGTATGATGAATAGTTTTCCCACTAGAAAGACGGTAAAAATATGAGATATTCTTCGAAATATCGCATTCTATTGGCGTTATAAAATTTTAGATGCACTTCGAAATATGGCGCATGGCGTGCAGTTGAACGGAATTGTGGAGAAGGGCAAAACTTTTTATGAAAATAGTTTGGAAAATTATAAGGGGGGGGAGAGGTGAAAAAACAAAGCAAAAAACGAAAGAAAATCCATAAATCGTTGTTTTCAATTCTGACGTGTGTGAGTATTGGTATAATTGTTGCTGTAAGTATTGCAGTTAATATTTGTTTCGCTTATAAATTTAACAATCAATATGCAAATCTTTTTACTGTAATTAGTGGGTGGATAAGTGGAATAGCTACATTGTCAATAGGGATTATAGCATACGTACAAAGCCATAAATATCAGAAAGAAAATGAGAAATTTGTGCAAGAACAAAAAGATTTGGCATGGAAAAATAGTTATGCTAATGTGTGTGAGAGGTTCTTAAATCAGCTGAAAGAACACGATGATATTATAAAAAAATATCAGCCTCACAAATTAGAGACAATATTTTTAAAAAATCTGGAAGTAGAATGTTTTTATGACTACGAGTTATTAGTGGATGATTTTGACAGCGATATAGTGCATTTCTTAATATTTTTAAGAAATAGTACAATATTTAACAATCATCATAAAGAGGTATATGATGCGTTGATTTTATTTTATCTCTCTATTAATGAGATGAAAGCGTATTATAAGAAAATTATGAGTAAAGAGTTAGAATATAAAAAAGAAGAAGCGACTGTCTTTGCAAAGGATGCAATAAAAAAGTATGAAAAATTTATAGATTTAATATATATATACGTAGAAAAATTAAATCATCTTTTATTTGTTATAAACGAAGAGAATGTGTGCAAACTAAAAGAGAACTTTTCTTCGCAACAGGAAGAACGAAAAAAATGGTACATTAAGGTGAAAAGTTTAGCAAAATATGAAAAAAAATTGAAGAAAGATAAAAGTGAAAAAAAATAAGGGATAAAAAAGAACACAATTTGTTCGTTTTATCTATCTATGCGAGAGAGAACGAAAGTTCGGTGCTTGTAAACGCTTGACTTTACTTTATATGTTCGTGTATAATATTAGTATCCATAAAGAGTGCGTTAGGGACAGCCCCTTTGACCGCACAGCAACCTACCTTAAGGTAAGGTGCTAAAGGCTGAATGATGGGAAGATTTCTTTATAGTAATAAACCCATCAACGATGGGTTTTTCTTTTTGCCTCTTTATGAAAGGCTATGCCATAGCCTATGAAACACTTTAGGAGGCTTTTATTATGCAAAATTTTAAAGACGTGTGTGGGCAGGAAAGCGTTGTTTGGTTTGAAGTACAGCCAAGCGATTGCGAAAAATTTCTTAAATGGGCGAAAGATTTAGGGTGTGTTTGGTTAAGTGGAACAAAAATTAATTTTCGTGAACCGATAAAATTTACCCACTTTTCTATCAATAATGAGGGAAAACTAGGGATTATTCCTATTTCTACTTGGGCGTCCAAACAAACCGAATTTCAAAATATAAAGCGGTATGAGTTTTGTGAGTTTGTAAGTCTCTAAAACAACGTCAATTTGGTCGTCGTTTGTCATGTAGTTTGAGAGTTTTGTTGTTTTGTAAAATTATTCGTTTTACGCATCTATTGGCTCACCACAAAAAAAGGATAGCGCAATCGCTATCCTTATTAATATTACTTTAAAAAGTATCAAGCTTTTTAATAATTGTGAAAGTTTTTTCTAAAAGTAATAAACACTTGCTTAATAACTCTAAGTGTGATATAATGTGTGAAAACTGTGTGAAAATCGCAAGTATTAAGCACCTTTTATTTTCATTCTACTTGGGAGGCTAAAATAATGGTTATTAAGATGTTTAACCTTTGGTACTTTTTTTGGCTAATACTTTCTGCAGGCGCAATAGTCGGGCTTTATTTCGGCTTAAGAAAGAAAAAACCTATCACTCAAAAAATCGTGCTCTTTTCGTTTTTGGCGTTTGGGCTTATTCTTCACTTTTTAAAGGTATTTATTCCGCCGTATTCGGTGGACGAGTCGAGAATGCTTAGAGATTCTTGGTTCGTTAACATTTGCGGTGCTAACATCGCGCTTTTCCCGTTTATCTACCTTATGAAAAGCAAAAAAGCTAAGGAATACATGTTCTACATAGGCGTTTTGAGCGGTCTTGTTGCCCTCTTTTACCCGCAAGAACCCTTGGCAAAAGAAGATCAAATAGGCGAGATTTTAGACGTTATAAGGTTTTACTATCACCATTGGATGATAATAGCAGTTCCTCTACTTATGGTGCTTTTAAAGCAACACACGCTTTCTTGGAAACGCATTTTGTGCGCTCCCATTGGCATTTTGCTTTTAATGCTCTTTATCATACTCAATCAGTTCTTCCAAGCCGAGCTCGGCTTTATCCCCATAAGAGGCGCTCAGGGCTTTGACCACGTGATACATACCGATTACTGGGAGGCGTTCAACGACGTTAACTGGAAAAACAGCTCCTACATCTACGGTCCTGATCTTCCCGACACAATCGGAAAGATATTTGCAATTTTCTGCCCCGACTTTTTCAAGACTGTACCCGTTGGTCCTTATGCCGGTCAAGAAAAGTACTGGCCGTGGTTCTGGATGATTTTCCCCGTGTTTATCATTTTAACTCCACTTACTTTCGGAATATGCATGATATTCGACCACAAGAATTTTAAAGAAGACATGAAAGTTTACTATGGCAAGGCAAAGGTGTTATTTGTAAACGTAATTACTAAAATTAAAAACCGTAAAAACAAAGCGGGAGACGCTAAAGAACAAACTACTTCCGAAACCGAAGAAAAACCCGAAAAATAATAAAAAAGCGGATAGGCGAAATGCCTATCCGTTTAATTTTTAGTCTTTCTTTTTTGCTTGTTCGTAGCGAGCGTTTGCAATATCCGTTCTTTCCTTTGCGCTCGCGATTTGCTCTTCGCGCTCAGCTTGCATCTTGGCTTGCCTTTCAGCAGGGCTTAAATGAGCGTCGTCCCAGCTCTTTTTGCCTTGCGCTTTTGCGCGAGCGAGAGAGTTGTGGAATTTGTTTTCCTCAAAGTTTGCCTTTGCCTCAGCCTTTGTTGCCTCGAAGTTTGCCTTGTCTACCTCGTGTTGAGCTTTTGCACTTTTCTTCATATCGGAAAATGCGTTTTTGAAAAAGTTTTTGATGCCCATAATATTTTATCTCCTTATTTATTGCTCAGTCGTAAATTTCGACAGAGACTTATTTATTTAAAATACTGTCCGAAAGCTTTAAAATTTCTTCGGAGTATTTATTCTTTCTTTTATTTAAAATTGCCTTGTGCATTGCGTAAGTGGTGGAAACGAGGAGTATTCCGATTAAGCCTACACCGATGCCAAGCACCATACCACCGCTAATAACTTCCATTGCCATACACATTCCAACGCCTAAGATAAGAGATGCGATAGAGCCGTGAACGTAGCCAAAAATTTGTGCCGGGCGCTTTACGCTTTTATCGAGCTGTTTAAGCTTGTCAAAGTCAACGGTTTCTTTGGGTAAATATCTACTTTTAATGTTTTTAATAATTGTTTCTTGTGATTTCATATCTTTACTCCTTTGGCTTTTGCCGTTTTATATTTACTCCTATTATACGAGCGTGTTGTTTCTAAAAGGCTAAGTTTGTGTTTTTGAAAAGTAAAGTGTTTGTAAAAGAAATGTAAAAGCGGTTGCATTTATCTGCAACCGCTTAAATTAATTTATTCTTTTTCGTTTAAAAGCTCTTCGGAAAGCTTTAATATTTCATCGCCGTAGCGTTTTTTATAAGAGTTTAAAACGCTTGTGTAAACGGGATATGCAACGATTGCGGGGATAGCGCCTACTACGCATATAACTATTCCCCAAACGAGTAATCCCCACTCGAGTATCATAGAAAGACCTAAGCCGAAAATAAGCGTGCCTAATACGCCGAGAATAAGCGCTGTTATAGCGGGCACGTTTTTAACTTTTGCATCAAGCCTCCTTAAGCGTTCAAGCTTACTTTCCCCCTCGCTTTTGGGAACGTATTGTTTTCTTATGCTTGCGATTTCTTTTCTCTCCTCTTCAGTAGGAGCTACGTATTTAAAATTAAATTTGTCCATTTTGTATATTCCTTTTGTGTTTGTTTGCAAATAAAATCATGTAAATTCCTATACCTATCGAGAACGCACTCACCACGATTCCCGTTAAAGTGTTAAACAGCGAAACGTTTTCCGTTCCCACCGAGAAAGTGGCAAGGAGGGCTGTTTGGAGGGCTAAAATCGATACGGTAGCGTCGGTGAGGTTGACGCTCCTTATTGCCTTTATAGTCAAATCCCCGTGCCTGTTTGCCTTGAAAATGTTGATTATTGCCATCGTCATCTTGAAAAAGGCGTACGCGGCGTAGGCAAAAATAGTCCAGCCAAAATACATAAAGTGTGCGTCAGAGAAAATCATTTGTGCAATCGCGGAAGACAACGCTACGTTAAGCACCAAAAGTATAATTCCGCTATTTCTAACGATTTTCGCTTTAGTAAGCTCGTCACGCTCGACGTCAAGCTGAGAATTTTTGCCGACTTTCCGTTTGTGATAGGTGAGAATTCCACCTCGTAAAAACGCAAGCGCTATATAATATGCGGAAAGAGCGCCATACCAAATCGAGCGGTTGAGAACGCCCATAACGCCGTTGAACGCGCCGAATATAACGCTCATTGCAAACGAGCCGATTGCAAAAATAACCGTTCTAAAACCGTAATTTTTTAATAGCAAATAGGTAAAATCGTGGCGTTCCATAAAGTTTACAACCACGCTTTTTGCCGTGGGTATAAATTTTACAACGAGGTATACTGCGTAAGATAGCGTTACGCCTGCTATGCCGAATAGCGTGTACGCAACGATTGACAGCGGAAAGGTTGTAAAATCAACAAGTAGCATCAAAAGTGCGCCGATTGCACTCAGCAACGATAGAGCGTAAACTAAAAGCCTTATCTTTAGCGGTGGATATTTAAGTTTTTCCAAAAACTTATAAAACTTATCGTTCATTTACTACACCTTTAAGAAGAACTGTAAAGGTTGAGCCTTTACCAAGTTCGCTTTCAACGGAGATTTCACCACCTAAAACGTCGATTACCTTTTTAACGAGTGCAAGCCCTAAGCCGTTGCCTTGCTCGGAACGAGAGGGGTCGCCTTGATAAAATTTTTCAAATATGCGCGCACCAACCTCAGAAGAGATGCCAACGCCGGTATCCGACACCTTAATTTCAGCATCATCACCTATCTTTTTTAAAGAGATTGAAATTTCACCACCGTCGCTAGTAAATTTTACAGCGTTTGATATGAGGTTATTCCAAACGAGTTCTAAAAGAGTTTTTGATGAAACGGCGGTAACGTCGTCAAAATCGCAGGAAAGAGTTATGTTTTTATTTTCAATAAGCGGTTCAAAGTCAATTACGCTTTCTGAAAGAGCCTCGGTCAAGTTGAAAACCTCTTTATTGTCGACAATCTCTTGGTTTTCGAGCTTGTTAAGCTTTAATATGTTGGTGATAAGGTCGGTTATTTTCTTGCTCGCCGATATTATAGTTTTGGCGTAAGATTTTCTCGTTTCCTCATCAACTCCGTCACAAGTTAACAGCGAACAGTAGTTTTGTATTACTGCAAGCGGGGTCTTTATCTCGTGAGATACGTTGGAGATAAAGTCAACCTTTAAAATTTCAGTCTTTTTTAGTTCAGCCGTCATTTTATTAACGTTTTCCATTATCAAATCGTAATGGTCGTACTTATCGTAGGAGTGTTCGATGTTGAGATTTACTGAAAAATCACCGCTTGCTATTTTTTCCGTCGCACTGAGAATTTTTTTTGTTGGGCGCTCGATTGTGATTTTGCGCCTGATAAAGTCAAACGCCGTGCAAAAGGCGGAAAGTATAACTATTAATATAAGGATTAAAACTGCAATCATGCCGACGTTATCGGTGCGATCGCAAATATAATCGTACACCAAAATCGCAATTTGCATAATTATTGCAATTAATACAAAAAACGCTATTGCTCCCGCGAAAGAAAAGCCAACGTTTCTTATCTTTCTCTTTTTCATTTCAATACCACCTTGTAACCAAGCCCATGCACCGTGACAATCTCAAAACCGCTGCATAGGGCGGTTTTCTCGCGTAACTTTGCCATATACACGTCAACCGTACGGCTTGTTGCGGAAGAGTCGTAATCCCAAAACTCAGTCATAAGTGCCGAGCGAGAAAAGGTCTTTTTGGGGTGAGATAAAAGCTTGAATAAAATGTTGAATTCGCGAAGTGTTAAGGGGATTTCCTCTCCGTCAACTAAGGCGGTTCTCTCCTCGCTGTTTATCGTGAGGTTGCCAACGGTAATTTCCTTTTCCGCCTCAATCTTTGCCCTGCGTAAAATAGCTTTTATATTCATCAAGAGTATATCCATATCGAAGGGCTTTGTAACGTACTCGTCGATACCGATATTGTAGCCGAGCATTTTCGAGGGCTTATCGTCCTTTGCAGTCATGAAGATGATGGGAGTGGTTTTATCCGTTGCCCTTATCGTTTCGGCAAGTTCAAATCCGTTAACCTTAGGCATCATAATATCGGTAAGATACAAATCGGGCTTGCCCGTTTCTACGTAGGATAAAGCCTCCTGCCCGTCAAAACAGGAAGTTACGTCGTAGCCAGCGTTTCTAAGGCTTTGGGAAACAAAGCGGTTTAAATCCAAATCGTCTTCAACAACTAAAATTTTAATCATTAAAACACTCCTCGAGTTTAGTAATTGTATTGTACTTTCTTTATTATAACAAATTGTTTATAAAATGTTAACGTTTTGTAAAAATCAAATGAAAAATCAAAAACGTGCGGTAAAAGTTAACTTTAAATTAACTTTAATGTGTTTAAATGCTCTAAATTTATGCTTTTGGAGGATGCTATGAATAATAATAAATTTGTAATCGTTAGCGATTCTTGCTGTGATTTGGGCAAAGAGTTAAGAGAAGAGTTTGGGATTTCTTATATCCCCATGACCGTTGCGAGCGATAAGTTCTCAATGAAAGCTACGCTTGACTGGGAGAATATGAGCGCCAAAGATTATTACGACGTTATGCGCGGAGGCGAAAGGGTTTACACCTCTCAAGTAACTCCCGATGAATACAGGGCGTTTTTTGAAGAGTGCGTTAAAAACGGGCAGGATATCCTTTCTATTTCTTGTTCTTCCGCATTATCCGCATCTATTAAGGCGAGCTACGTCGTTCGCGACGAGCTTTGTGAAAAGTACCCCGATAGAAAAATCATTTGTATCGACTCGCTCATTTCGGGCGGTGGTCTTGGTATGCTTTGCGTATACGCAAGCAGGTTAAGAGCCGAGGGAAAAGATATTAGCGAGGTTGCCTCCGCTGTTGAACAGTTAAAGATGAAATTAAATCAAGCTGGCACGGTTGACGAGCTTAAATATTTAAAGATGTCAGGCAGAATATCCGCCGGTAAGGCGTTTTTCGGCACTTTAATGGGTGTAAAGCCGTTAATTGTTTCTAACGTGAAAGGCGAGAACGTTTCCACGGTAAAAGCGAGGGGAAGATTAAAATCTATTCGATTGCTCGTTGACGACGTTACGTCAAATTACGTAGGCGATACTATAAGCGAGATATTTATTTCTCACGCCGATTGCTTAGAGGAGGCTGAAAATTTAAAATCTTCCATACTTGAAAAATTGCCGAACGTAAAAATTATTATGGGATATTTAAATCCGATTATGGGAGCGTCTTGCGGACCGAACACTCTTGTGGTATACTATAACGGAAAAGAAAAACCAAATACGGATGAGTAATGATAATTAAGAGTGAAAAAGTTAAAAACGCGGTTGCGCTGTCGTTTACTTTAATAATGGCGGTGCTTTGGGTGATAATAGTATTCGTTAGCGGAAATAAATATTTAACGTACGCAAGCGTTCTAACCTGCGCTATCTTTGCTCTAATTAATTTTAGCAAAGAAAAGAGTGTTGTATTTCAAATTTTAGCGTTTGCTTTTACCCTAGTTGCCGATTTTTTCCTTATGATACTCGAGGGAAGTTACAAAACGGTTGCGATGAGCACGTTTTTAATAGCACAAATATTTTACGCATTAAAAATTTTGCTTTACGCGCGTTCAAAAGCGGAAAAAAGATTGCAAATAGTGCTTAGAGGCACTCTATCGGTTATCGGAGGGCTGGCGGTTTTTATAGTGCTGAGGGAAAACACCGAGGCGCTGTTCGTAATTTCAGTAATATACTATATAAATTTGATATTGAGCGCAGTTTTTGCCTATATCCATTTTGATAAAGGTTGTGAGCAAAAGCTCACGGCGATAGGGTTAACCCTGTTTGCGCTTTGCGATATAACGATAGGCTTTGATTTTTTGATTGATATATTTTCTCTTGGCAAGACCAGCGTTCTATATAAAATTAATCATTTAAAAATAAGCCTCGTTCACGTGTTTTATTACCCGTCTCAAACGCTACTTTCATTAAGCGTGTTAAAAAGTAAATAGTAAAACCGCTTGCATTTCGCAAGCGGTTTTTTTGCAAAATAAAACCCGCAAGGTTATCTTGGCGGGCTTTGGCAAGCCCAACGTGGTAGGGAAAACGGGCTTACCTAAAAGTAATCGCGCCTTGCTTATAGGGGGAAAGCAAATCGCGTTTTTACGATATGATTATATAAAAAACGCTAAAGTATGTCAACCAAAATCACCGCAAAATCAATGAAAAATGCGTGAAAATTAAAAAATTTTATCTTGCGCGTTGATAAAGATAAAATATAACTTGCAAAACACTTTTGGGTATGTTAAAATAACTTTAATAAATATTAAAGGATATACGCTATGATAAATTTAAAGGATTTTTTAAACGGAAACGAGGGCTTGTGCACCGAGGCGTTCCAAAAGGCAGTAGATACTGCAAGTGCAACTAAACAAACGCTATTCGTTCCCGTAGGAACTTACCTTCTTGGCACGGTTGAACTTAGAAACGACACGTCTATTTTGTTTGAGGACGGGGCTGTTTTGTTGGGCTCTACCAACCTCGATGATTTTTACGCCGATAAGTTTTTATCCGAGCCTCGCTATCAGGACGTTTCGCACAGTAGTTACACCAAGTCCCTCTTTTATGCGAGCGGAGTTAAAAACGTTTCCTTAAAAGGCAGGGCGTATATTGATATGCAGTCTAAGTGGGAGGATGAGAATTTGCGCGGAGCTTTCCACCGCGGTGCTAAGGTTATAGCCATTACAGATAGTGAAAATATAACGATAACCGACCTTCAAATTCACAACGCCACCGACCTTGCAATTTTAATAGGAAGATCCAAAACGGTGTTTATCCGTGGGCTTTACTTAAGAACTCATATTGACGGAATATCGCCAGACGGGTCGGAAAACGTTATTATTTCCGACTGTAACTTGTTCTGTGGTGACGATGCGCTCGTGTTCAAAACCTCAACTTACGATGGAAAGGTTGTGCCCTGCAAGCATATAACCGTTACCAACTGCGTAATATCTTCAAGATGTAACGCTGTAAAGTTCGGCACGGAAACTACCGGCGATATGAAATATATCACCATAAACAACTGCACCATTTATAACGTTAGATGTACGGGCATCTCAATCGAATCGATTGACGGGGCTAATATCGAGGCGGTAAACATTTCAAACATAATGATGGAAAACGTTGCTTGCCCCATATTTATGGTGCTTGGCAGGCGTATGAGAGCTCCAGAGGGAACTCCCGTTGGCTCGATAAGAAATATCAATCTTTCAAACATTTACGCCGATAATAACGACAAGGCGTATAAGTCTATTGACTTCTGGTATCCTTCCATACGTGAAGGTAGCGAATACCAAACAAACGATTGCATCACCAGCAACATCGTAAACATGACTGAAAACACCTTTGAAAACGTAACGCTCACAAACGTTCACTTAAAAGTGCTTGGCGGAAAGACGATTGCTGAAAGTAGCTTTATTGCAAACCCCACGGGGTATGCTGACGGGGCGATGTTTGGAAAGGTTTTACCTGCGAGCGGACTATTTGTTAAAAACGTTAAAAACGCGGTTTTACAAAACGTTACGGTAGAAACGATTAACAAGGACGAAAGACCTACGATTTTAGTTGAGTAATAAAATTAAAAGCGATTGCATTACGCAATCGCTTTTTTTATTTGTTGAGTATTTTATCAAGAACAGGATAAATCGTTTTTGCCATTCTATAAAAGCCAAGGTCGTTGGGGTGAACGAGGTCTACCGTGCAAACGTCACGGTCTTCTTCGCCGAAAAGCGACCTGCCGTCTATAAAGTAAACGTTCTTATCTCCGCTACTCATCGCCTCTTTATATACGTTATAAATAATTTCTTTCCTCTCGTTTCCGTGGTACATATACTCGACGTTTGGAGAGGTAATCATAACGATAGGCGTTGTTGGGTGTTTTGCCCTTATTCCGTCATAAAGTGGCTTATAGGTCGATTTTAAGTGTTCTTCCGTGGGTGCGTTATGGTCGTAATCGAAAACGTAAACGCTTGGGTTTAGCCCTGCGAGATACTCTATCATTTGAGGCTCGCCCTTAGCGCTACCTGAAAAGCCGAGGTTTATATAATCGCTGTCAAGCCAACGTGAAAGGAGTGCCGTGTATTCGTTTCCCGAGTGTGACGAGCAACCGCCTTGAGTGATTGAAGAGCCGTAGAATACAATTTGATTTTTGTGAGTGTATTCTTTAGCGGGCAAGAGGTAACTGCCTTCTTTTACGCCTATAAAAAGTTTGTTTACGGCGTTGTATACGGGGAAACAAATTTCAATCTCGTGGTCTTTAAACTCCTCGTCGTATCTAAGCGAACGGCAAAACGCCATAGTGTTTGGCTTTGCGCTCCAAATATCCTTATCCTCAACGTAGAAACAGCTCGTAAACTTGCCGTCAACGTAAAGCGCTAAAGAGTGCGAGCCGAAAATGGGCATTCTTGCCAAAACGTTTTCAGACGGCATTGAGCATTTTACCGCAACGTAGGGGCTGTTAGTTCTAAAGCGTAGCCTTCCGCCAACGCCGTATCTCGCGCCGTAGCGAACGCCGTTGTTAACGGTTTTTGCAACCTCGTCCGGCATGCGCCTGTAAACGCCTTCATTCTCATCGTAAAAAAGCCCGTGTAAAGAAAAAGGCGGAGTGTTAGCGTCGTGCCACGCAACGTCTTTTTCAGCCATTTCAGGAAGGGCAAAATTTTTGTCAAAATCGGCTAAATTCATCGTAAACTCCTTAAAAGTATTATCTTTATTTATTATATAAATAATAAAAGCAAATGTCAATATTGAAAAAACAGTTTAGTTATGATAAAATAAAAATATGAAAAAATACATTTTGGCGCTTGACGAAGGAACTACGAGCGCACGTGCAATACTTTTTGATGAAAATTTAAAACAAATAAGCGTATCCAGCCGTGAGATAACCCAAATTTATCCATGTCCGAGCTGGGTTGAGCAAAACGCAGTTGAAATTTACGCAAATCAATATTCCGCTCTTACAGAGTGTTTGGTGAAAAGCGGTGTTAGCGTAAAGGACGTTGCGTGCGTTGGAATAACTAACCAGCGCGAAACTACGGTTGTTTGGGATAGGTATACCGGCGAGCCCGTGTACAACGCTATAGTTTGGCAATGTAGGCGAACTGCTGATATTTGCAAAGCGCTCGAGCGCGAGGGCTACTCTCAATATATAGCAGACGTTACAGGGCTTAAGATAGACGCGTACTTTTCAGCAAGCAAGATAAAGTGGATACTCGATAACGTTTCGGGCGCTAGAGAGCGAGCTGAAAAAGGCGAGCTTTTATTTGGAACTATAGATACCTTTTTGCTGTGGAAATTATCCGACGGCGCTTTGCACGTTACCGATTATACAAACGCCTCGCGAACGATGCTTTTTAATATAAAAACGGGGCAATGGGACGATAAACTCCTAAAAATCTTTGGAATTCCCAAATCGATGTTGCCAAAAGTTGAACCGTCGTCTAAGGTGTATGGCAAGGTGAAAATCTTGGGTGAAGAAATAGCCGTTTCGGGCTTGGCTGGCGATCAACAGTCAGCGCTTTTTGGGCAATGTTGCTTTTCGCGCGGAGATGCAAAATGCACTTACGGCACGGGTTGCTTTTTACTCGTAAATGCTGGCGAAGATTTGCCTCGTTCCTCTCACGGATTGATAACTACGTTGACTGCCACGCGTGACGGAGAGCCCTTAGGCTACGCGCTCGAGGGTAGCGTTTTTGTTGGAGGGGACGTTGTTAAATGGCTTAGGGATAAGCTTAAAGCTATAGAAAATTCCGCTGAGAGCGAGGAGGTTGCAACCTCGGTTGATGGAAACGGTGGAGTTTATTTCGTACCGGCGTTTACCGGTTTAGGTGCGCCCTACTGGGATATGGATGCTCGCGGAACGATTTCTGGCATGACGTTATCAACTACTAAAGCTCATATAGTTAGAGCGGGGCTTGAATCGATTGCCTATCAAGTTGGCGACGTTGTTTTTGCAATGGGCAAAGACCTTAAAAATCCCCTTTCGCGTTTGAAAGTTGACGGGGGAGCGTCGCAAAACGGATTTTTGATGCAATTTCAATCGGATATATCAAGGCTCGAGGTTGTAAAACCGAGTAGCTACGAGGCAACTGCTATGGGCGTTGCAATGCTTGCAGGGCTTGCCGTTGGAGTGTTTAAATCAAAAGAGCAAATTTGCTCGCTGATCGAAGTTGAAAAGTCTTATTCGCCCAAGATTTGCAAAGAAAGCGCAACAAAACTTGTTGACGGTTGGAAAAGAGCGGTTAAGCGCTCAAGGAGTTAGTATGGAATATAAAATTATTGATAAACAAGTTCCGTCGTGTGACGGAGTGCACTATCTTAAAGGTAAACTCTATATCCCCGATGGTGAAATAAAAGGATATTTCCACGTAGTTCACGGAATGACCGAACACATCGGCAGATACGATGAGTTTTTAAAGAAGATTGCCTCGAGCGGATATCTTGCTTTTGCCTTTGATAACTTAGGGCACGGCTACACCGCAAACGATAAATCGGAGCTTGGTTTCATTGCCCATAAAAACGGCTGGAAATTATTAACTGAGGATATAAACTCGTTCTATAAGGCGGTTAAAGCTGAGTATGGAGATAAGCCGTACTATTTGATGGGGCACAGTATGGGGAGTTTTATAGTGCGCGTTGCAGTAAACTCTACCGTTTCTCCTGATAAACTCATCGTTATGGGAACGGGAGGAAAAAACGGCTTGGCAGGCGTTGGAATTGCGCTTATAAAACTGCTTAAAATTTTCAAGGGAGATAGATACGTTTCCAAGTTTATCGACAATATGGCGTTCGGTGCTTACAACAAAAAATTTGCAAGCGAAGGTAGCCGTAGGAGTTGGTTGACAACCGATGCCACCGTGCGCGAAAAATACGATAAAGACGAGTTTTGTAATTATCGTTTCGGCTTATCCGCTATGCAAGACTTAATTACCCTTAATAAGATTGCGAACTCTAAAAAGAGATATAAAACCTTTGGGAAAACCCCCACGCTTTTAGTTTCTGGCAAATTCGACCCTGTTGGAAATTTTGGGAAAGGCGTTGAAGAGGTTTATAACAAGCTTAAAAAAGAGGGTGTTCCCACCGAAATTAAGCTTTACGACGGCAGGCACGAAATACTCAACGAGCCAAGCGTTAAAGAGGAAGTTATAAAAGACATACTCGAGTTTATAAATGCATAAAAAATCTCGGCAAAATGCCGAGATTTTTTAATCTTCATTCCAAAGCTTATTAGTATCGGGCAAGTTATATTTTGCCTTAACGCGATAATATGTTTGTTGGCTTTTAAAGCCTGCCTCGTATATAATTTCAGTAACGGGCTTATCGCTATTTTTAAGTGTGTTTGCAACGTAGATAAGCCTTAATTTGTTTACGTATTCCGAAAGCCCCTCGTTAACGTATCTATGAAAAACGTGGGAAATGTAACTCTCGGTGTAACCGAGTGCCGAGGCGATTTTTCCCCTCGATACGTCTCCTTTAAAGTTTTGCTCAATGTAAGCAAGTACTTTACGCATGAGCGTAACGTCTTCCTTCTTAGGATTATCCATAAACGATAGGTTTTTAGAAATGAGCGAGCAAATCAACGTTAAAGCGCTTGATTTAACAGCCTCGTCACCACCCATATACTTATCAACAATCTCTATAAGCTCGCCGGCTAAACTTCCGCTTTTAATAACGGGGCAGGCGATTTTTTTATTCTCGTAAGGAATTAAAAACGCTCTAAATTCGTAGGGGAGTAAAATTACGCAGTCCTCGTGTAAGGAATTATCTTTAAAATCGTAGGAGTGAACGTCAAAACTGTCAATCACCAAAATACTGCCCGCAGATATGTTGTAGGATATATCGTTGATGGTGAGGGTATACCATCCCTTTTTGATAATAAACACCTCTAAATTCCTATGATAGTGCGAGGGGAATAAGTGACTTGTGTTTTTGTGAACGGCAATTCTGTTTGCATTGTCTCTTTTTTGTTCGTAAAATGGTCTCATAATTACATTATAGCACAAATTGAGAGTAAAAAATACTATTTTGTTATATTTTTTGTGAATTTTTTATTATATTATATACTTAGTGGAGGTATTTATGAAATTTACCGCAAAAGATTTAACCTTAGATGAAAAGATTTTGCTTTTAGTTGGAAAAGACGGCTGGAGCATTAACGATTTAAACGGCAAGCTCCCAAAAGTGAGAATGAGCGACGGGCCTAATGGACTAAGGTATATAAGTGACGTGGACAATACCGTTACTAACTCTACGGCAATGCCAAACGTTTCAAGCTTAGCAAACACATGGAACAAAGAACTTGCTTATCTTATGGGCGAAACTATTGCCGACGAATGCGTTGAAAATGGAGTTGAGGTATTGCTCGCTCCCGGCGTAAACATAAAAAGAACGCCCGTTTGCGGTAGAAACTTTGAATATTTTTCAGAAGACCCCGTGCTTGCAGGCGAACTTGCTAAAAGTTACGTGAAGGGCGTTCAAGACAAAGGTGTTTCCGCAACGGTAAAGCATTTTTGTTTAAATAACAGAGAGTATAATAGAACCTCTCAATCAAGCGAAGTAGATGAGAGAACTCTTCGTGAGATTTATCTTCCTGCGTTTGAAAAAGCGCTTGAGGCAAAGCCTTGGGCAATGATGTGTGCATACAATCCTATAAACGGCGTATACGCAGCGGAAAACCGCGCTATACTTAAAGATTTACTTCGCGGTGAGATGGGGTATGACGGGCTTATGATGTCAGACTGGTGCGCTGTGAGAAATTCTTGGCGCTCTATAAAGGCGACGCTTGATTTGGAAATGCCTCTTAGATATAAAGCGTACGATGAACTTAAATACGCGATAGAAAAAGGATATATCACCGAAGAGGAAATCGACGAGAGAGTCGAAACGATATTGCGATTTGTTTACAAGGTAAGCGAAACTGAGAAAAAGGTTGAGTTTACAAAGGCTGAGCGCCACGCAAACGCCGTTAAAATCGCAACGGAGAGTATGGTGCTTTTGAAAAACGACGGAGTTCTTCCTATCAAGAGTGGTAAAATTGCCGTTGGCGGTTCTAACGCTTTGGGTGGTGGCGGTAGCGCATACGTTAAAACTGACTACGTTGAAAAACCGCTTGAAGACTTGCTCAATGAAAAGCTTGAGGGAAAAGGCGTTGCAAACTCGAGTGCTATGCGTATTCAAACGGTAGAGTCCAACAGGCAAAGCGCATTTTATAAGCTTGCATACGATAGCGATTACGCTGTAATCGTTGTAAAAACGGATGGGCTTATAGAAGGCGAGGGTTTTGATAGAGAAACGCTTAAACTAACTAACACTCAATTAAACGTTATAAAAAACACCGCAAAATACTGCGATAAAGTTATCGTTGTTTTAAGTTCGGGCGCACCCATTGACGTTAGCGATTTTGAAAGTGACGTTTGTGCAATTATTCAAGGCGGTTATGCAGGCGAGTGCTTTAACGAGGCGCTTTCGGATATTTTAACGGGAAAGGTTTCCCCGTCCGGCAAGCTTGCTGAAACGTATCCGTTAAGCTTAGAGGACGTTCCCTCTCTTTACGAGGGGGACGGCTTTGTGGATAGATACGGCGAAGGCGTTTTCGTTGGCTATCGCTATTACGATACTTTTGGCGTTCCCGTTGCATATCCGTTTGGTCACGGATTATCTTATGCGGAATTTATCTACAGCGATTTGAAAGTTGAAAAGATAGGAAAAACCGACCTAAAGGTCGCTTTTAAAGTAAAAAACGCATCGAAAATCGATGCGAAAGAGGTTTGCCAGCTTTACGTAAAAGACGTATTTTCAATGGTATCTCGCCCTGAGAAAGAACTCAAAGCCTTTGAGAAAATTTCTTTAAAAGCTGGCGAGGAAAAGAAAGTTGAATTTACACTTTCCTATAGAGATTTTGCATACTATAGCGTTCCGTTAAAGCGCTGGTACGTTGAGGAGGGCGACTTTGAGATATTCGTTGGTTCTTCCTCTAAAGATATAAGGCTCAAGGAAAGAGTAAACGTCGAGCTTGATGAGGAAGATAAGATATCTCTCAACTAAAAAATTCCAACCTTGACAAAAGTTTTACTGGAGAAAAATATGAAGTTTGGATATTTTGACAATGAAAACAAAGAGTACGTTATCACTAGGCCTGATACGCCTACGCCTTGGTTTAACTACCTTGGCAACGGTGGTTTGAGCGCGATAATCTCAAACAACGCAGGAGGATTAGTTTTTGACGGCGATCCCTGTAAAAAGAGGGTAACGAGATATAAATACAATCAATTGCCTGCTGATAGGCAGGGGCATTTTTTGTATCTTCGCGATATGGAAACGGGCGAATACTGGTCGCCGACGTGGCAACCCGTTTTAAAAGAGCTTGACTTTTACGAATGTCGCCACGGGCTTGGCTACACCGTGATTAAAAGTAGTTATCAGGGCATTGAAACGGAAATTACGTATTTTATACCCAACGGCAAAAAGTATGCAAACTGGAAGGGCAAGATAACTAATAAATCGGGAAGAAAACGCGAGATAAAAATGTTTTCCTATATGGAATTTTCCAGTCCCGTTGCTGCAAACGATATAAACGCTGAATGGGCGCGTTATTTTATGACGTGTAAGTGTGAGGACGGCGTTATTATTTTCGATCCGTCTTCTCAAGCGCTCGCGCGCTTTGATATGTATTCGGTGTTCGGCACGAGCTTAGAGGTTGACGGATTTGATTGCTGGAGAGATGCTTTCATCGGTCCGTTCAGGGCTGAAAACAACCCCATTGCCGTTGAGCGCGGACATTGTGGCAACAACGATATAAACGCAGACCACGCTTGCGCGGTGTTATCTTCTACGCTTAGCTTAGATAACGGCGAAACTAAAGATTTCGTTTACGCGATAGGCGTTGTTGAAAATAGAGAGGACGCAAAGCCCTTTATAAAAAATGCTACCAACTCTAAAAACGCAGAAAGGGCGTTGTTAGAAATTAAAGAGGGGTGGGCGGAACATTTAAAATACGTTCACGTCAAAACTCCAAACGATGAGGTGAACACCTTCTTTAACGTATGGCATCAATATCAATGCGCAATGACGTTTAACTGGTCTAGGTTTATATCCTACTACGAGCGTGGCGTTGATAGAGGTTGGGGTTTTAGAGATAGTATGCAAGATATTTTGGGCGTAGTTCACGCTATGCCTAATAAGGTTAAAGAACGCATAAAGACCCTTTTGAAAATTCAAAAATCAAACGGAAACGCTAAAGAAGTGTATTACCCTGGTTCTGGCGAATCTATCGGCGGTGGCCGTTCTGACGACCATATTTGGTCGATTTTCTCCGTTTGCACCTACGTTAGAGAAACGGGGGATTTTGCTTTCCTTGATGAACTCGTGCCCTACGTAGACGGGGGAGAGGGAACCGTTCGCGAACACCTTATAAAAGGGCTTGATTTTACCCGTAATAATTGCGGTGAGCACGGCATTCCCTTATTTTTGAAAAACGACTGGAACGACACGCTTGCCCCCATCGCACGCGACGGCAAGGCGGAGAGCGCCTTTGTATTTTTCCAAGCTGCTCACGCAGTTTACGAGCTTATTGAACTGTTTAAACACACGGGTGATAGCGAAAGTCTTGCTTGGGCGGAAGAATACTACGAATGGTGCCGTAGCGTATATCCTACGCTTTGGGACGGAAAGTGGTTCTTGCGCGCGTTTACCGATAAGGGCGAAAAGTTCGGAACTGATGAAGATGAATACAATAAAATCTTCTTAAATCCGCAATCTTGGGCGGTTTTATCAAGACTTCCATCTGCCGAGCAGGGCAATTTGGCGTTCGACAACGTAAACAAATACCTATTTTGCGATTTTGGCTGTATATCTCACTATCCTGCATCTTCCGGATTTGACCGCGATAAAAAGAGTTTTTGCGGTATTCAAACGGGCATTAAGGAAAACGGTGGCGTTTTCTATCACGCAAGCACTTGGGCTGTAATTGCTCAAACGCTTTTAGGCAGGAATGAGGACGCGTTTAAGTTATATTATGCCTCTTTGCCTATTAGGAGGAACGATATTTCAGACCGCACGCTTATCGAGCCTTACTGTTACGCCTCAGCAATGCTTGGCCCCGCTCACGAACGCTATGGCGCAGGCTCGAACTCTTGGCTTACGGGAACGGCGTCTTGGATGTTCCTTGCGGTTACCCAACACATATTCGGATTTAGACCCTCTTACGGCGGATTGACTATTGACCCTTGTATTCCTTTTGCTTGGAACGGATTTGAAATGGATAGGAAATTTAGGGGTGTAGATTGCCACTTAAAAGTTGGAAAATTACCTTTTGAGAATGCTCGCGCCAAAGCGCTAATAGTTAACGGAAATAAAATTGAAGGCAACTTTATTCCCTTTGATTTAATCAAAAACGAAAGCAAGTTGAATATTGAAGTTGTATTTTAAAGATAATAAAAAACTCCGCAAACATTTTGCGGAGTTTTTAAATATTAAATATCTAAATTTTCAAATAGAAATAGGTCGCCGTCTAAAAACTCAAGCAACGTCATACCAAAACCGTTTGCAAGAAGTATTGCTGTAGTAAGCGTAACAGTTTTGCTCTTACCGCTCAATATCCATTGCATATGCCCGTGCTCAATACCTGAAAGCTTTTCTAAGCGGTATTGCGACATATTCTTTTGTTTAAGCAAATCGGTAACTCGTTTAATTACCGCCTCGTTTACGGTCATGTTTACCCCTTTATAAAATACTGCAAGAATACTTGCATATATATTATAGGATTAATTCTTACAAATTATAAGAAAGTATACTTGCATAATTAGTGCAATTATGATAAAATTATTTGTATGATTATAACCTTTTGTGGACACGCTGATTTTATAGAAGAGGCTGGTTTGAAAGATAGAATTTTAAAAATTATAGCAAAGTTTTCTAATAATTGTAGCGTTGATTTTTATTTGGGAGAATATGGAAATTTTGATTATTTTGCTAAAACGTGCGCTTATGAATACAAAAAAACGTTTAAGGACAGTAAAATGTATTACATAACGCCGTATTTGAATGCGAATTTTGATAATAAGAATTTATCCTTGTTCGACGGGACGATTTATCCTGAAATAGAGAATACGCCATTAAGATATGCAATTCTAAGGAGAAACGAGTGGATGGTAGACAAGGCTCATTTAGTTATTGCATACGTAAGTCGAGGGTTTGGAGGTGCGTATAAAACGTTGATGTATGCAAAACGGCGAGGTAAAAAGATAGTAAATATTTTTGAAGACCGTGAAAAATAAAAAAGCCTCGGCAAACGCCGAGGCTTTTAAAATACAATTTTAAATAAGAACGGTAAAGAGCAAGAACATTAGAGGAATTGTTACGATGCAAGCAATGCAGGTGAGTAAAACGAAAGATGTTGCCGACTTTCCGTCCCCTCCAAACAGCGTGGTAAAGAGTGCGGTACTCGTTGCACACGGCATTGAAAGTAAAAATACGAGCACGTATTTAACCGTATCGGATATAGGTAAAAAGCACACGCAAAGCATTGTAACGAGGCTCATAACTATAAGTTTGAACGCGCACACGAAATAGCCCCAAGCGTTAATAAAGAGTTCTTTGAAGTTTACGTTTGCAAGTTTCATACCGATAACTGTTAAAGATAGCGGTGTTACCGTATCGCCGATAACGTTCAAGCTGTTCATAAGCTTTGATACGATAGAATAAAGCGTTGTGTTTGGGGTCGGCAATTCCACGAAAGGAACTTTAATGGTAAAGAAGAATATAAAGCCGAGAATTACCGCGATAATCGTGGGGTTGGTAACTATTTTCTTAATGGAAACGTTTTTTCTGTCTCCAGTTATTATGTATACGCCGAGCGTCCAACTAAGAATATTAAAAATGGCAACGACGACCGCGCCGTAAATCATAACCTCGCCGATAAGGGAACTGTTTGCAAATACTATTTGCAAAAAGGGAAAGCCCATAAATCCGCAGTTGGAGAACATTGATGCGTATCTTACAACCTTTCTCTTTTCCGTATCGCCTTTGTTTTTAACAACGAGCATTAAAATAACCGCCATTATCAAGTGAACGGCCACCGTTATTCCCGCGGTAATCAAAACGTTTATTCCTATGCTGGAATTAAATTTCGTGCCTTGAAAGCCCATAAGCACCATAACGGGCTGAGCGCCGTAGAGAACGAAAGATGAGAAAAAGGATTCCGCTTTGCTATTTAGGAGCTTTGCTTTTGTTAAGATAAAGCCCGGCACGGCTAATATAACGAGAGATACAACCGCGATTAAAACTGTCAAAAAATCTATCATACGCCTATTATTTTATCACCACGGGTTTTACCCGTCAAGCAAAATAAAACCCTTGCTATCACGCAAGGGTTAATATTTAAATAAAAATTTTAATAACGAACCAAGCAATTACGAGCAAGCCCAAAACTATTCTGTAATAGCCAAAAAGTTTAAAGTCCTTTTTGCGAATGTAACTCATCAAGAACTTTATAACGAGCATTGAAACGAGGAAAGCTACGAGCATTCCGAGAAGTAACGTCCATATCTCAGCGGAGGTGAAAGCAAAGCCGAATTTTAATATTTTTAAAAAGGACAAGCCGAACATTACCGGAACTGCCAAGAAGAAGGTAAATTCCGCCGCCGCAGGTCTTGAAACGCCGATAATTAACGCGCCTATAATCGTTGCGCCCGACCTTGACGTGCCTGGTATTATAGAAAGAACTTGGAATAAGCCTATAATAAGCGCCGTTTTAAAGGTGATATCGGTAACCGCTTGCGTTTTTGGCTGTTTGTTTTTATTAAAGATTTCAACTAAAATAAACGCAACGCCGTATAAAATAAGCATACCTGCAATCACGAAAGGGGTGTGGAGGTGCTCTTCTATAAAATCGTCGAACAAAAGCGTTACTATAGCGCCGGGGATACACGCAACCACGACTTTGAGCCAAAGCATAAGCGTATCTTTTTTCCAAAGCGGTTTGTTCTTATCGCGGAGCTGGAAGGGTAGCATCTTGTTAAAGAAACAGCACACCACCGCCAAAATTGCGCCAAGCTGGATAACTACGAAGAACATTTCCTTAAATGCGTCGCTCATCTTGAGTTTAATAAACTCGTCAACGAGGAGCATGTGCCCTGTACTCGATACGGGTAACCATTCGGTAACGCCTTCTACTATGCCTAAAAATACAATCTTTAAAATCTCTAAAAAATCCATATAATAATTATAACACGGCGCTCTGTGCCCCGTCAACTATGATTGTTGTTGACTTTAGTGAAGATATTTGTTAAAATATATTAAATATACTTGCGCGAAAAGCGCGCGCACTACAAGTCTATTTAACTTACGGAGAAACATGAAGAGAAGAAATAACGTTAAAATTAGGAACGCTTTCTTTGCTATGCTTGGGGACGTTCTTGCGATAGTGTTTTCAGCCCTCGTCGCTTTAAGGGGGGACGGTATAGAAACGTTAAGCTACAAAGCAATGGTATGGGTAATGTTTAACATGGTAGTTATTACCTGTATTTTTTACTATACGGGGCACTATTCTGTAGTATTTAAGTTAATAAGCTTAAACGAGGTAGTAAAGCTCACCGCAACCATAATAGCGGTTGCTGGCGGTAACGTTTTATGGGCGCTTATAGGTAAAGAGAATATCATAACCTACAAGGGCGTTTTGAGGTTTATGATTTACGCCGTTGTTATAACCGTTGCTCTGCTACTTATAAGAAAGCTTTTATCCGTTCTACGCCAAATCATAGTAAATAAGCGTGACGGAAGAACTCACGTTATGATAGTTGGCGCAGGTAGTGCAGGCGTTCAGCTCATTAAAGAAATGACGGTGCTCGATAAAGTTAAATACGTTCCCGCGTGTATCGTTGATGACGATTTGAAAAAGCAGGGCGAATACGTTGCGGGCGTAAAGATTTGCGGAACTACCGAAAACATTAAAGAACTCGCTGAAAAGTACGATATTAAAGAAATATTTATATGTATTCCGTCGGCGAGCAAAAAAGTACTTGAAGATATCGTTAGAAGGTGTAAAGCTACGGGCTGTGACGTAAAAACTTTGCCTGACGTTTCTGAGATAGCAAACGGCGCGGTTACATTGTCAAGCTTAAAGCCGGTTGACGTAAAAGACCTTCTTGGAAGAGAGCAGGTAAAAGTTGATCTCGATGAGATTAAGGGTTACATCGAAGGTAAAACCGTTCTCGTTACGGGTGGCGGTGGCTCGATAGGTAGCGAGCTTTGCCGTCAGATAGCAACCTTTAACCCTAAAAAGCTCATCATTTTAGATAACTATGAAAACAGCGCCTACGATATTCAGCAAGAGCTCGTTAGAAGATTTAAAGATTTAGAGCTTTTAACGCTCATTGCAAACATTAGAGAAAAAGATAAGATAAGGAACGTATTTGATAAATATCGCCCGCAAATAGTTTTCCACGCGGCAGCGCATAAGCACGTTCCGCTTATGGAAACAAGCCCTAACGAAGCAGTTAAAAACAACGTGTTTGGAACTTTAAACGTAGCTCGTGCGGCGGATGAGTTTAAGGTGGAAACGTTCGTTCAAATTTCCACCGATAAAGCGGTAAACCCAACGAACATTATGGGTGCAACAAAGCGTATTTGCGAGATGATTATCCAAACGATAGGTCGCCACAGCAAAAACACAAAGTTCGTTGCTGTAAGGTTTGGAAACGTTTTAGGTTCAAACGGCTCGGTTATTCCCCTTTTCAAAAAGCAAATAGAAGAGGGTGGCCCCGTTACCGTTACGCATAAGGACGTAGTTAGGTATTTCATGACGATATCCGAGGCGGTATCCCTCGTATTACAGGCTGGCGCATACGCAAAAAACGGTCAAATTTTCGTTCTCGATATGGGCGAACAGGTAAAAATTTACGACCTTGCTTGCAACCTTATAAGGCTTTCTGGCTTGGAGCCTAACGTTGATATTGATATCGTTTGCACCGGTCTTCGCCCGGGCGAAAAACTCTACGAGGAAAGGCTTATGGAAGAAGAGGGTTTGCAAAAGACTGCAAACGGCTTAATCTCCATAGCAAAGCCCATCACTCTCGACGAGGATAACCTCTGGAAAACTCTCGACCGTTTATACACCGAAGCATACGCCGAAACCGATCACATGAAGTATTCGGTTAAGGAGTTAGTGGATACTTATACTATCGACACCAGGTTTTAATCCGTTATAAACTTCGTTATGCATCGTTACTGCCGTCAATCCGTGACCGTAATGACCGAGTAGGTCAATTACGCCCAACGGCTTGCCGTCGAGCCTTGCCTAACTCGTTTCTAACGTCTTAAACGAGTTTATTCCGTTATTTGCAACTAACGTCTTAAGATGTCACGTTGTTCAAGCATAGATTAAAACTTAAAATATTCAATAAAAAATATAACAACTCAATAATTAAAAAATAAAACCGCTAAGGGATAAAGCCTTAGCGGTTTTTGATTTGTGTTTGTTAAATGCGTTTAGTTTTCATTTTGCGAGCAATTAAGGTAAGCACGAGCATTATAACGTAAAGCGCACCGATGATTATGAAAATCGACGACCAGCCAAACGTGTTCTTAACAAAGCCAAATAATGCAGCTTGAATTGCAGCGCCCATGTAAACTGCCCAGTCGAATACGCCTATTACTGTTGAGGAAAAAGCCTTTCCGCCAACGTCACCAGCGATTGCCCAGATAACGCCCGTTACCATTGAGAATACGCCTAATACAAAGAGCATAATAGATGCAAACTGCTGTTGCTTGATAAAGGGGAATACAAGCATTCCTGCAAACGTTATAAGCGCTGCGATTATGAGCATAGGTTCTCTCTTTCCCTTGAGGAGCTTATCCGTAATAATCGGGAAGATAAACATAGCGCACGCTTGACCGAACGGGAGGAGTATTGAACTGAATATTCCGTCTTTAATGGTCAAGCCGAGCTCTTCCATAAAGTAGGTGGGAACCCAAGTTAAAAGCCCGTATCTACCTATACCTGCAATGGCGGAGATTAAACAGAAGATTAAAACCTTAGGTTCGGTAAATAATATCTTATACGGATAGAAAAAGCCTTTGCTCTTAATTTCATCTAAAAGCTTGTTGTCACGCTCTTCGTCTTCATCTTTAATGGGAGCAAATCCCTCTTTTACAGGGTCTTCCTTAAAGAAGAATATGAGCGCGATTATCATTAAGAGCATGGGGAGCATAGGAAGTCTAAACGCCGAGCGCCAGCCCCATTCGGGATTGAGCCTTAGGCAAAGCAAGATGGTGAGATAGGTCACAACTTGAGCCATGCCAGAGAAGAAGGTTGCAAGACCCGTTGTAAAGCCTCTCTTGCTCTTTGGCCACCACTTGTTGATAACGCCTAAGCCGTTCGACCAAAGCATCGACTGGAAAAAGCCGTTCAAGCCCCAAAGCACCGCTATTACGGGAATGCTGTGCTGGAAGGAAATTATTACGTTGAGTAGTGCGCTTGCAACTACTCCGAGTATAATAAATCTCTTGTAGCCAAAAACCGAGCCAAGCCTGCCGTTTACGAGCTGACCGAATGCATAGCACCAAAACAGCGAGGAGGAAACTACGCCGAGCGCAGCGGTCGTTGAGCCGAGCTCGCTCGCCATTTGCGTCATAACGAGGTTGATGTTTTGCCTGCCGTTGTAGAAAAACAAATAAGTAAAACCAAAGCTTAAAAGGGTAAGCCAAGCGTACTTATTAAACTTTTTCATAGTAGAATTATCGTTTGTTAAAGTTGTTTCTTTGTTCACGGTTAAACTCCATTGTGAAAAAAATAATAATGATATTATACACTATCTTTTTAGAAATGTCAAAATATATATAAAGTCAAAGAAAACGCACGGCGCAAAAGATACTTGCGCCGTGCGTTTTGCTGTGTAATATATAAAATTTTATAAAGATTTAAAGTAAATAAACGGGGAGTTCGTCGCCACACTTATAGGTTTTTCCGTTCTCGCTCTTAATAGGCTTTATAGGAGCTTTTTTAACCGTTTTAACAGGTTTATTTGGCTCACTCTTAACCTCTTCCGCTTTAGTGGCAGGAGCAGGCTTTTTAACCTCTTCCACTTTTTGCGCTACGGGTTTTGAGGAAGTAGCTTTTTTTGCGGTGGAAGTAGTCTTTTTAGCCGTGGTAGCCTTAGCTACTGGTTTTTTCTCAACCGACTTTTCAATCATATTGATAACTTGGGGGTCAGTTGCGCCTATTACCGTGCTGTTAATCATATCGGGAGCCTCCGTTTTAACCTTGCTATAACCGTTGTTTTCAACTCTTTTGATTGCGTTTTTACCTATTGACATAGCTTTCAATCTCCTTTGCAAGCATTGTGTATTCCTGTGCGCTCCTCGATGATTTTTTGAACGCAACTACGGGAACGCTGTTATCTTGCGACCACTCAACCGTGCTGTCTACTCTAACGTAGGTGTTAAACAATCTAACTCCCTCCATAGATTTGAGTGTTTCAAGCGTTTGCTTAAAATACTTTTTCCTCTCGTCAGCTTTAGTTACGGCAATGCCTAAAATTTCAAGCTTTGGTGAAATTTCTTTAACCTGAGCGGTGAACTCAAACATATTTGCCAAACCGAACAAGCCCCACGGGCTTGCCTCTACGGGAATAACGAGATAATCGCTTGCGCAAAGAACGTTCATAACCCAACCGCCGAGCGTGGGCGGAGCGTCTATTAAAATGTAATCGTAATAGCCTCTTGCGCGAACGGGCTCGAGCAATTTTTTAAACACCGTTTCTCTTTGCCATTTAGAAAAGAGTTCAAACTCAATTCCGCTCATAAGCGAGGAAGAGGGTATTAAATCAAGCCCCTCGTATTCCGTTTCCGCAATGCACGAGGTTAGCTCAACCCCGTCCTTTATAGCCGAGTAGATATTTTTTCCACTCTCGGCAAAGGAAAGAGCCTTTTCCTCGTCAAAATAGGAAATGGTGAGATTAAGTTGCATGTCGCCGTCTATCATAAGGACTTTTTTGCCGTCAAGCGCAAGCGCACACGCTACGTTTGAACAGGTAGTGGTCTTTCCGCTACCGCCCTTATTGTTGGCAAATGCTATAACCTTTGTCTTGCTCATTTGTCTTTATCATCCTTGAGAAATTCAATAAGTTCGTCAACTCCCTCGCCAGTTATCGAACTAACGGGGAATATCTTTTTACAGCCTGCAAGCCTTAACCAGTTTGCAACCGTTTCAACCTTTGCGTCGGGCTTGTCTATGCCCGTTATAATTCCGATAGCCTCGCGGTTAACCATACTCGTTAAACAGGGCGAAAATATAGAGTAGGGCTCGTTTGCGGAAAGCACCAGCCCAACCACGTCCGCCTCGTACGCGTACAGCGCGAGCGCACCGCTCGTTTCACGGCGCTCGGTGTATTCGCCAGGCGTGTCTATAACGGTATCGAGATAGTTAACGTATTGCGTTTTATCGTATTTTATTTCCTCGCCGAGAAGAGCTTGCTTTAAGGTTGTTTTGCCTGCGCCAACTCTTCCGAATAACATTATTTTTTTCATACTCAACAGTATAAATACCGCCTTATAGGTCGATATTAGGTCTTAGTAACGTCACAGCAAATATAGCCGAGCCTATTTTTAAAGTAATCGTTGATGGCGTTGAATGCAGCCTCTACGGAGGATACGCTACCGGTAATTATAAGCGTACCTGTAAACCTATCTACAAAGCCGATTTCAGCGCCTGAAGATTTCATTGCGATATCCGCTGCAATTACTGCACTTTCGTAAGGGATAACGGTGAAAACGCCGATTGCACTGCGCGTGTAATCAACTTTTGGGTCTAAGCCGAGTTTTACATATAAGGTTTCGCCCGGGTTTGCAATAATGTGGCAAAGGGTAATCTGTTTACCGGGAACGAACTCCTGTATAATTCTCATTTTATCGTGCATTTCCATAAGTGAACTCCTTGAGTGTTAGTTAGCCTCCGATTTGAACTTTAAGCCCGCTCTCTTCGGCAACTGATTTTAAGTATTCCATCTTTTCCTTAGTTGGAGGTTCGATATCTTTTAATGAATAATTTCTGTGTAGTCCGGAATACTTGTCCTGCCCGAGCCTGTGGTACGGGAGGAGGTGGTGCTCCTTTACGTTTGGAAGGGTGGATGCGAATTTTGAAATAGCTTTAATTTCCTCAGCGCTGTCGTTAAAGGTGGGAATAACGGGCGTTCTTATTATGAGCTCAACTCCGCTTTCCGCTACCTTTTTAGCGTTTTCAAGAATTCTCTCGTTGCCGGCGGTCGTGTATTCCTTATGCTTAGCGGAGTTTAGGTGTTTAATATCCATTAGGCATAGGTCGAGATAGGGTAAAAGCTTAGAAATATCTTCAAACGGAGCGTTCAAAGTAGTTTCAATCGCCGTGTGAAGACCTGCGTTTTTGCACGCCCTGAGCAAATCTCTTGCAAATTCCGGCTGAGCGAGAACCTCACCGCCCGAAAGCGTTACGCCACCACCGCTCCTGCGATAGTATTGAACGTCGGATAAAATCTCGGGCATAAGCTCTTCGACGCAAACGTCCTTTCCAACCGTTTTGGGAACGCCGTTTTCGTAGAGCGTTTCAATCTCGTATTTTTGCGATTCGGGATTACAGCACCAAGCGCAACGCATAAAACAACCCTTTAAAAACACGATTGTTCTAATGCCGGGTCCGTCGTGAATAGAGAATCTTTGAATATTAAATATTCTGCCTTTGGTCTTTAAGTAATCCATCTTTAAAATTAAAATCCTTGTTCAGTTCTTGCAATAATATCGTCTTGAAGTGACTTGCTAAGCGAGGTAAAGAGTGCCGAATAGCCCGCAACTCTAACTACGAGCGTCTTGTAATTTTCAGGGTGTTGTTGCGCGTCTAAAAGCGTTTCTTTAGTAACTACGTTAAATTGAACGTGCATTCCCTTTTGGTCAAAGTAGGAGCGAATAAGTGCAACGAACTTTGCAAGCCCAGCCGCGCCTTGAAGAGCGGAGGGGTGGAATTTTTGATTGAGAAGAGTTCCGTTGCTTGCAACGTCTTGCTCGAGCTTTGCAACCGAGTTAGCTGTCGCGGTAGGACCTTTCTTATCTCTACCCGATGCAGGTCCTATACCGTCTGCAATAGGAGTAAACGCGAGCCTGCCGTCAGGCGTAGCGCCCGTTTGAGTGCCGAGCGGAACGTTTGCAGATACCGGATAAAGACCTGCTTGGAATACGCCACCGCGCGGGTTTTTGTACTTTTCAACCTCTTTGGTATAGGTGTTTGCAACGTCTCTTGCAAACATATCAATTTCAAAAATATCGTTGCCGTATTTGGGGCAATCTTCGTCTATAAGGCGTTTAACCTCGCGATACTTGCGCTTTTCAGCATCGGTTAAAGTGCCTGCGGTAGTTACGCTACGATAGATTGCGGAAATAATTTCTTCGTTTACGGGGATACCCTTTTTAGAAAGTTCTTTAGAGATTTCTGTGGTGAGGTTGATAGCGCCTGCGCCCGAGTAGCCGTAGCCGAAGTTGTTGTCCATCGCCTCTTTAAACTCTTGCATAGTGAGCTTTTTATCCTCGAACACGAGCTTTCTTATTGCGATAAGACCGTCGGTATTGTTTGCAATACCAAAGCCTTGCGGACCTGTAAAGTTATATATTGCACCGCCTTCTTGTAAGGATTTGCCTCTACCTATACAGTCAGCCACCATTGACGACTGGAAGGGGAGAGGACATCTCGTTGCGTGTGCGGTGTCTATTGCGTTGTTTGCGTTTACTAAAAGTTGAACGAAATACGCTTGTTGTTCTTTATATGCATCGTAGAACTCTTCGAACGTGGTCATATCGCAAACGTTTTTGGTGCGAGGGCCGATTTGAACGCCTTTGTCAACGCCTTGTGTAAACACGAGTTCTAACGGGCGACACATATTGAAGAAAGCTGCGTCGTGCCAGCCGTCCGTTTTACCGCCCTTTTGCGGTTCAACACAGCCGATAATGCAGTAATCGCGCGCGTCTTCTAAGGTTACGCCTCTTGCCATAATGGAGGGAATGATAACCTCGTCGTTATAATATGCGGGAAGACCCGTTCCAAGACGGGTAAGTGCGGCCGCCTTAATAAGTAAATCTTGAGGAGAGCCGTTCCAAACTCTTATAGAGATAGAAGGCTGGGGAAGGGGAACGTGCATGGACGCCTCTAAGCACATAAAGGATAAATCGTTAGTAGCGTCAACGCCTCTCGTATCCTGACCGCCTACGATGAGGTTTTGGAACATGCCGTAGCCGGCAAAACCGTCGGCGGAAACGGCGTCACGCACCTTGTTGATATCGTTGAGCTTAACCCAAATGCAATCGATGAGCTCTTGCGCCTCTTCAACGGTGATTTTGCCCTCGTCCAAATCCTTTTTGTAGAAGGGATACATATACTGGTCGAAACGACCTGGAGATATTGAGTGACCGCTCGATTCAACTTGTAATAAAAGTTGAACGAACCAGAACGACTGGCAAGCCTCGTAAAAGCTCGTAGCGCCAAATTCGGGAACTCTTTCGCAGTTTTTAGCAATTTGTAAGAGTTCTTCACGGCGGGTGTAATCGCTTTCTTTTTGAGCAAGCTCGCGAGCGAGTGCGGAATACCTCTTTGCATAAGCAATAACAGCCTCAGCACTTTCGATAACGGCATCGAGGAAGTTAATTCTCTGCATGTATTCAGGGCAGTAAACCTCAACTTTAGATTTAGCTTTTAACGCCTCGTCAATAATTCCGCGATAGCCTATTTTTAAAACTTTTTCGTAGTTTACGTTAACGTGGCCTATGCCGTTGTAGAAGTAGTTGCCGGGGGTAAACATTCCGTGGGTTACGAACGCCTCGTAAGCCCTCTTATCCATATTAGATTTAGCAAGGTCGCTCGTAGTTTTGCCCTTCCAGTACTTGTAAGCGTCGCGAAGCTCCGCTTTAGTTTGCTCGCTGATATAGAAGGGGTCTGCGGCACGCTTTTCAACGGTGTCAAATTCCGCCTCGAGCCACTCGAAAGAGTATTCGGGGAAAACTTGACAACCGCGGGGGTGCACCGTTGCACTACCTACGATGAGTTCTTTATCCCTAATAACAATGGGAATATTTTTCAAAATATGGCTAAAACAAGCGCTCCTGCGCTTGATGATAGGCAAATTCTCCGTTTCTTTATAGCTTTCCGTTACGAGCATGCCTCTTGCAGACTCGATTTCGGGCATATTTTCATAGAGATTGTCTATTAAAGCTTGTATTCTTGAACTTTTTTCAATAACGAATTTAATATTTTCCATACTAATTCCTTAAAACAGTTAAGTTAATGTAAAAATTAAAGCTGTTCCCAAATGCCTTGGTGTGGAGATGCTATAACCGAGGTTGCAGATAACTGACCTAAGCTTTTTGCGTAGTCAGCGCCAGCCTCGATTGCAGCGGTAACGTCACCAACCTCGCCGGTAATTAACACAACGCCTTTACCGCCCATACCTCTTGAAACTCTAAGGTCGAAAATTTCAACCTTTGCAGTTTTAACTGCGATATCCGCAGCTTTGATAATGGTGGGTGCGGAGAACGTTTCTAAAACGCCGAGAGAACCGCTCTTAGTTCCAACGCCCGTTCCAAAGAGGGCGGAGATTACTTGCTGGTCAATTCTACCCATAATCGAAGAGTCAATAACGTACCCGTCGAATTTTTGATTAACGTGGTTTACTGCCGCCGTTACGTTGGATATAGAACCCGTTAATATTATCTCGTACTTGCCAGGGCAAGACGGGTGGGAAGAAACCATCTCGATGCCAGCGCTTTTTAAAGCGTCGTCAGCGGCCTCTATACCCTTGGGTACGTTTTTAAGTTCAATCACTCCGATTGAGTTATACATCGTTTTTTACCTACTTGTTTTCTATTACTATTTTGCTGTCGTATACCGTTACAACGCCGTCAATCGACGCGTGCTGTGGGAGCGACAAGCCGTCGTTCGCATTTGCTATAAGTTGACCTTTAATCACCCTATCGCCCGTTTTTACCGCGGGAACGGAGGGTGCACCGATATGCTGGCGAAGATTGATTTCTACCGAGTTAAAGCTCTTGAGTTCGCCTATATACTCGGCTACTTTATCGTATTTTTTAACGCCTAATACCGACTGCCAACGGTCAGAAGGTATCATGCGATATTCTCTTTCTTTATGAGGGGAAACCTCTTCTTTTCCAACGAACCTAAGCTTTTCTTTAGCGAGTAAAACTTTGTATTCGTTGATAACTGCTTTAGGGGAAATTCCCTGACAGCAAGCAAGCGTTTCACATATACCGCAACCACAGCAAAGGGTTGCCGATATCACCATTTCAGGCGAGAGTGTAACCGCGTTTTTTGCAGTTCTCACCATTTTGTGAGGTTCTAAGGGATAACCTAAAAGTCCTCTCGGGCAAAGGTCGGTACATCTCGTACATTGACAGCAAGCCGTCTCCGCTCTTGCAACTGACTTTGCACCGTCTATAAACTTTGCCTCGATTGCAGGTATGTTTTTAGGAAGGATAAGCAAGCCCTTCGTCGTTTTGGTAATGACTGCTTTTTCGGGGTCGATAACCTTTCCCATTGAAGGACCGCCGTCGAGTAAAACGTGATTGTCATCAACTGCAACGTTTAACGCCTTGAACAAGTCCTCAATCTTAGTTCCGAGGGGAACTTTGGTGACTATGGGCTTTGCAACGTCGCCTCCAACAGTCAGCCATTTTTCAGTTAAGGGTTCGCCTTTAATAATTGCGTTTGAAACGTTTAGAACCGTTTCTACGTTATAAACGATAACCCCTGCCGTGATAGGTAAATTGCCCGGTTTTACAACCTTTCCCGTAGCTTGATAGATAAGGCTGATTTCGTCGCCCATAGGATAAACGTCGGGAAGAACCTTGAGGGTAATTTTATCGGCGAGTAGAGTTCCGTCTTTAATATTTAATTTTTTAGCGGTGTGATCTTTTACGCAGAGGAGGGCTTTAGTTACCGAAAGGTAGTCAAGAACCGCTCTTATGCCCGAAAGCACGCCGTCTATCTCTTTTTTTAAGAGAATATAGTCAGTATAGAGGAGGGGTTCGCACTCAGCGCCGTTGATAACGAGCACTTCCGCGCCGTCAGCAAGCTTTGCATACGACGGAAAGCCTGCGCCACCTGCGCCTACAATGCCTGCCTCCCTCATCTTAGTTTTCAAGTCCATAATTTTTCTTCAGATATAAAGGTGATTAGTCAACGATACCAACGATTACTGCATCACAAGGTGCGTTGACGTTACTAAGTGCAAGTCTTGCCGAACTTCCCGTTGTTACGAGAACTGTTTCGCCGATACCTGCGCCTACCGAATCGATAGCTATTAAATACTTATCGGTGATAGTTCCGTTTTCAATAATTTGAACTTCCATAAACTTAGCGCCGACAAGCTCTTCTTTTTTTCTTGTGGAAACTACGTTTCCTCTAATAATACCTTTTAACACTACTTACTCCTTGACGATTCTCACCTTTGCGCCGTTGCCGATGCAGGTAGCGTTAGAGTCGTCTGTATCAATGTGCATTTCAAGTCTAAAATCTTTGCTTACGCGGATTTGAACGTCGTACCAACGGGTACTCTTTTGCCCGATAACGTCTACTATAACCTTATCGCCGTCCTTTACCCCGAAGAATTCCGCGTCGAACGGGGACATGTGTATATGGCGGTTTGCGATAATGCAACCCTCTTTAAGATGAACCGCACCTTTAGGTCCTATAATGGTAATTCCTGCAGAACCTTTTATGTTGCCCGATTCTCTAACGGGCGGGCGGTTTTTGAGTACGAACGAGTCGGTTGCCGATATTTCCACTTGGGAATGACTTCTTAAAGGTCCAAGCACCCTCACCTTTTCAATGGGGCGGAGGGAAGGTCCAACGATAGTCAAGGTTTCCTTGCAAGCGTATTGACCGGGTTGCGACAAGTCCTTAAACGGAGTGAGCTTATAATCCTTACCGAACAAAGTCTCAAGGTCCTGCTTATTAAGATGTATATGCCTATTAGAAACGCCAACGGGAATTTCGCCAAGCTTGATGTTGTCTTTATCGCGAATAATTCCGTCGAGCACTCTTTTAACGAGCTCTTCTATTTGAGATTGAGTAACTATCATAAATTTTCTCCGATTTGGTTAGTTTGAGTGTGTTTAGAAAAACTCCCGTAGTATCCGACGCATCGGATACTACGGTAAATTCCTATGCTTAGCCTTACTTAATAGCGGGAAGAAGTTTTTCTACGTCTGCGTGCGGTCTCGGGATAACGTGAGTAGCGATAACTTCGCCGAGAGCAGTTGCAGCTGCAGAGCCTGCCTCAACAGCAGCTTTAACAGCGCCAACGTCACCGCGAACCATAACGCTTACAAGTCCGCTACCGATTTTTTCGCTGCCGATTAAAACAACGTTTGCTGCTTTAACCATAGCATCTGCTGCCTCGATAGCTGCTACAAGACCTCTGGTTTCTACCATTCCTAATGCTTCCATCATAGTTGTAGTTCTCCTTTAAAATATATTTTGTTTGGGGCTTAAAGCCCTAATAACTGTGTTAATTAGCCCGTCGTTAAAAATCTCATAACGTCGGGGTGTGGGCGCGCGATTACCTCGCGAACCTTAACGTTGCCTACCTCCGCCGCTGCCGCTGCGCCTGCGTCAAGCGCTGCGGTTACAGCTGAAACCTCGCCTTCAACAACTACGGTTACAAGTCTTCCGCCCAGTCGCTTTTCAACGTGAATAAGTTTTACGTTTGCAGCTTTGACCATGGCGTCAAGTCCTGTAATGGCGGCAACCATAGCCTGAACTTCAAGTAACGCAATTGCTTTCATAACTACTCCTTAAACTACTAATCTTACTTGATAGCGGGAAGAAGTTTTTCAACGTCGTTGTGCGGTCTCGGGATAACGTGAGTAGCGATAACTTCGCCGAGAGCAGTTGCAGCTGCAGAGCCTGCCTCAACAGCAGCTTTAACAGCGCCAACGTCACCGCGAACCATAACGCTTACGAGTCCGCTACCGATTTTTTCGCTGCCGATTAAAACAACGTTTGCTGCTTTAACCATAGCATCTGCTGCCTCGATAGCTGCTACAAGACCTCTGGTTTCTACCATTCCTAATGCTTCCTTCATAATATTTCTCCTTTATAAAAATTTTATCTTAATTTATCTTTACCGAGAGCGTTGAGGTGGGCGAACCACTCAATCTCCGGGCTTTGCCTTGCTATAACCTTGTGTGTAACGTAGAGTCCACGAAGTTCAGCCTCTTGCTTGCCTGCCTGTATTGCCGATTCAACTGCGCCAACGTCACCCTCAATCTTGATTGCCATAACTAAGGGAACGCGAGCATCGTCGCCAGCGGCAGGTTTATTCTTATCGATGGCTACCACCTTAACGTCAGCGGCTTTTGCCATCTTATCGGCTACGACGATTGCCGTCGCAAAACCGAAAACTTCTATCATACCGAGTGCCATACAATTCTCCTATTAATCGGGAACGTAGCAAATCTTGATACCCTTTTGAGCAACGTTAGTTTCCATTGCCTCGTTGAGTTTGTCAAGCGGATAGGTGTGAGTGATGAGCTCTTTTATGGGGATATTCATCTCGCGAGCTTGGCGCAAGAACGCCATAGTCGTGGGATAATCGTCCGCGCTGTAATCCCAAGAACCAACGAGAGTGATTTCCTTGTTACACATTGCAAAGTGGGGGTTAACGTTGTATTCGCCGTTGTTTACGAAGAAGCCCATTTCGCAAAGACCGCCACCGCGACGGATATATTCAAATATATCTTTCGCTGCCATGGGAGCGCCGGTACACTGGAACGCAAAGTCTGCGCCAACACCGTTCGCAACGCTCTTAACGAGTTTAACTCTTTCCTCGAGAGTGGGAACTTCTTTAAAGTTGATAACCGTCTTAGCGCCCATCTTTTTAGCCATTTCAAGTCTCATAGGAGTACCGTCGATAGCGATGATGTGGTTAACGCCAGCTGCCCTTAATACTGCGGTCATTACTAAGCCTACAGGACCTAAGCCTTGAATTAAAACTTTAGAGTTAAAGTTGATAAGGCCGGTGGAGTTTGCTCTCTTTAACGCGTGAACGCAAACGCAAGCAAGCTCTAAGAGCATTCTCTCTTGAAGGTCGAGATCGTTAACAACGAAGTAGGTAGAGCCTTTACCTCTTATTAAAAGGTGAGTAGCGAACCAACCGGTTAAGGGGTTAGCATCGTTGTGCTGAATAAGACCGAACACGCCTTGCTTATCGCAAAGGTTGGTGTTTGCAGGTTGATTGCGGCAGATATAGCAGTCGCCACAGCTTATTACGCTCGTTACGATCTTATCGCCAACCTTGATGGGATTGCCTGCGGTGTCCTTAGTGATGTTTTTACCGAGTGCTATAATCTCGCCCGTGCCCTCGTGGCCGAGAGTAACGGGGATAATTCCGAAGGGGTCGCCCTTCCACTCGTGAACGTCCGTTCCGCAAATACCACAGCCCTCGATTTTAACTAAAATGTCGTCGTCCTGAAGAGCAGGAACGGGATATTCTTTAACTTCGATATGCTTTTGAGCGGTGAGGGTTGCAACCTTAGCGGTCTTGGGAATATTTCCCGCACAAGACGAACAAGCGCTTGCGCCACCCATTTCACCGAGTATTTTGCGAACTATGCTTTCTACTTGAGAAGAAGTGATATCCATAGTGTTTCTCCTTAATAAATATTAGATAATTCTAAAGTTGTCACTCATAACGCAACGGCGATATCTCGTGAAACTTCTTGCACTCGTTAAGCCTTCGCCCGTAGGACCGGCAATAGTAAAGGTTGTGTGACCCTCACCGCCAAAGCCGATACCTGCGTAAGAAGGAGCGTTTTTAACGAAGATAGTCGTTTCAACTGCCCTTGCAAAACGGGTGAGGTGGTCAATGTTTTTAGAGTGCATGTGTGCGGTGTGGCGATTGCCGTGTTCTGCTTTTACCGCAAGGTCGATTGCCTCGTCGATGTTAGAAACTCTAACTATCGGAAGTATAGGCATCATAAGCTCGTGCTGAACGAAATCGTGCTCGAAATTCGTTTCGCAAATAATGCAGCGGATATCGTCACCAACGTTTACGCCGATTTTTGCAAGAAGGACTTTAGCGTCTCTTCCAACGCAGTCACGGCTAACCGTTTTCTTGGTAATTCCCGTCTTGGGGTTTTTAACCTCGGTGAGAACGATTTTGGAAAGTGCGTCTGCCTGTTGAGCGTTAATCTTGTAAGCGCCGTTTGCAATCATTGAATCGATAAGTTCGTCAGCAATGTTTGCGAAAGCAAAAACCTCTTTTTCAGCGATACAGGGGAGGTTGTTATCAAAGGTACAGCCGTCGATAATGTCCTTGCCTGCCTTTCTAACGTCCGCCGTATCGTCTACGATAACGGGGGGATTGCCTGCGCCTGCGCCGATTGCTTTTTTACCGCTTGAAAGAACGCTCTTTACAACGCCCGGACCACCCGTACAAACGAGAAGTCTTATATTTGCGTGCTTGTACATAATTTGCGCGGTGTCAAGCGTGGGCTTTACTACCGACGCAACTAAAACCTTAGGTCCGCCAGCGTTAAAGCAAGCTCTGTTAACGAGGTCAACTGCGTAGTTGGAGGTTGCTATTGCGTTGGGGTGAGGGTTGAAAACTACGCCGTTGCCCGCTGCAATCATACCTATGCTGTTACAAATAACCGTTTCAGAGGGGTTGGTACTAGGAGTTATACTGCCAACCACGCCGAAGGGTGCCATTTCGGTAAGGGTAAGACCGTAGTCACCCGTCTTTACCGATGCAACCACGTCTGCAGTTCCGGGGGTTTTATCCGCAACGAGAACGTGCTTAGCGGTTTTATGGTCAACTCTGCCCATCTTAGTCTCGGCTACGCCGAGCTTAGCCATAATAGGCGCTTCTTCACGGCAAAGTTTTCTTATTTCAGTTATGATTTTTTCACGCTCTTCAAGTGTCATCGCGCGGACTGCTTTGTAGCCCTGCGTTGCCGCGTCAATCGCGTCGTTCATATCGGCGTATATGCCTATGAGCTTGCGACCGTTATACTGGGTGGAATCCCAACTGCCCGTGCTTTGGGTGGCGGAGGGGGTTACTCCCAAGTTTTTAATTACGGCGTTAACCACTTGCTCTATCTGAGCGTCTGTCCAGTTAATTGCCATGTCGTCTCCTTATGCGTCATTTAAAATTTACTTAGTCGAATAAATTTCTTAAAAGACAATTTAGTAGTGTTTCTCTTATTTGTTAAGAGCGTCTAACACCTTTTTGGTGATAGCGTCAACGAGCTCGTCTTTGCTAACGTTAACTGCGGTGGTAGTTTGATCGCCGTAGTCGATACCAGGGTGACGACCGGGAAGGTTCATCTTCTTTCTAAGTTCCATAAGCTTTTTAAGCTGAGGACCGGGAATTTCGTGAACTGCACCGAGTTCCATAGCGTGCTTGCAAATAACAGCGTTGAATTCAACCTCTTCCATAATGAAGAATGCTTTGGTAAGGTCGCAACCAACGGTTAAAGCGCCGTGATTTCTAAGCAAGAACGCGTCGTGATTTTGAATGTACGGATCGAGAGAATCGGGAATTTCCATAGTGGAGGGAGTACCGTAGTCACAAGTGGGAACGTCACCGATAGTTAAAACAGCCTCGGGAAGAATGTACTGGTCAAGGTCGATATCAGCAACGGTGAAAGCGGTAGATACAGGAGGGTGAGCGTGAACTACTGCGTTAACGTCAGGACGCTCGCGGTAAACTCTCATGTGCATCTTGATTTCAGACGAGGGGTTGAGCTTGCCCTCGAGCTTGTTGCCGTTTTTGTCAACCTTGATAATCATATCGGGGGTAAGAGCGCCCTTCGATACGCCGGTGGGGGTGCAGAGGTATTCGTTTTCGTTAAGTTTTACGGAGATGTTACCGTCGTTAGCAGCAACGAAACCCTTTAACCATAACTTATGGCCTACTTCGCAAATTTCCTTTCTAATTTCAAATGGTGATTTCATAATTTTCTTTTCCTTTATATAATATATATTTTTATTTTTAGATAATTAAATTACTTGGATAAATTTAAGGTGTCGAGTGCTATCATGTACTCTTCGTTGGTGGGGATAACGTAAACTTTAACTTTACTTCCCTTTTTAGTAATTTCGCCAACCGTGCCAGAGGGAATGGTGTTGTTTGCATCTGCATCAAAATCAACGCCGAGGAAGGAAAGCCCGCCTGCAACCTCTTCTCTGAGCGCCCTATCGTTCTCGCCGATACCTGCGGTGAACACGATTGCGTCAACGCCGTTCATCTCAGCAACGTAAGAACCGATAACTTTTACGATGTTGTGCTTTAAGATTTGGAGTGCAAGTTTTGCCCTTTCGTTACCCTCTTTTGCTGCAGCTCTTATATCACGGCAGTCGCTTGAAATACCGGATACGCCGAGAAGACCGCCCTGCTTAGTGATAAGCTTGTCAGCCTCTTCACCGCTAATACCCATAACCTTTTCAATGTAAGGAACGATAGTGGGGTCGATTGCACCGCTACGAGTACCCATGGGCACGCCGTCTTGCGGGGTAAAGCCCATCGATGTGTCGATAGCCTTTCCGTTAAGAGTTGCGGTTATCGAAGAGCCGTTTCCAAGGTGGCAGGTAATAATTTTAGAATTCTTATTGCCGAGCATATCCATTGCAACGCCGGCAACGTATCTGTGAGACGTTCCGTGGAAACCGTATCTTCTAATTTTATACTTTTCAAAAAGCTCGTAAGGGATAGGATAAACGTAAGCGTGGGGCTCCATCGTTGAATAGTAAGAGGTGTCGAATACGCCAACGTGATTAACGTACGGCATAACCTCCTTGCAAGCCTTGAAACCGCTGATTGCCGGCGGACCGTGTAAGGGGTTGATGCCAACTATGCTTTCAAGATACTTGATTTCCTCTTCGCCAAGAACGGTTGATTTTTTAATCTCACCACCGTGAGCAAATCTGTGACCTACCGCTACGATTTCGTCAACCGAAGAGATAACGCCCTTCTCGCTGTCAGTCAAGAGTGCGAGAACAAGCTTGATTGCTGCTCTGTGGTCGGGGAAGTCTGCGTTAACCTTGTAGTCGGGTTTGCCAGGGCACTTGTGAGTGATAACGCCGTCAATTCCGATACGCTCGCAGTTGCCTTTTGCCAAAACGGTGTTGGTAGACATATCAAAGAGTTGATATTTAAGCGATGAACTACCTGCGTTTACGACAAGAATTTTCATTTTCTTTTTCTCTCCTTATTTTATTGATTTGCGAATTTTGTTCAAATGAACAGTATATATAAACTTCTTCTTGCCGTAATGATAACATAAATTTTCGTTTTTGTCCATATATGTTCATTATGTTGACAAAAAAACTTTTTAGTGCTACAATATGAACATAAACGAACACAAATGAACAAAATTTAGTGTTTTTTTATAAAATTTCGGTAAAAGGAGGTGGCGAGATGGCTCTCAACGAGAGACAGGACGGAATTTTAGGTATAATTAAAGAACAAAAAAAAGTTACCGTTTCTGAACTTGCAAGCATATTTTTCGTAAGTGAAGCAACCATCAGGCGCGACCTTTCCGAAATGAAGGATATGGGGCTTGTTGAGAGAAGTCACGGCGGTGCATTCCTTCCGGAGAACTCCGAGGAAGTTTCTCTTTTCTATCGTATGGAGAGAAATCCCGGTGAAAAGGATAGGGCGGCAAGCAAGGCGCTACCTCACATACCTCCGTTCAAGTCCGTGTTTATCGACAGTTCGTCAACCGCTCTCGCTCTTGCCGAAAAGATGGACTTTTCGTACAAGACGGTAGTTACCAACAACTTGCAAACGGCGATACAGCTTTCCAAAAAGCCGAACGTAACGCTTATACTCTTGGGCGGTGCGGTGCAGTACAACACCAACTCAACGCAAGGCAGTTGGACGGCTAAGCAACTTGAAGATTTCTCCTTTGACTTAATGCTTAGTTCTTGCGCCTGCGTTATAGGCGGGGCGACGCACGAGCGCTCGCTCGATCAAAAGGAAATCAAACGCGTTGCGTTTGAACGCTCGCAAAAGCGCATACTTATAATTGACCACACCAAGTTCGAGGCAAGCGCAACCTATCGCGCTAAAGAACTTAAAGACTTCGACCTCGTCGTGACCGACAGTTTCCCACCGCCGGAGCTCGACGACGGCTCAATCAAATTCGTATACTAGGAGGTAGCATAAAGGAGTTATGATTATACAAGATTTACATGCACACACATATTACTCTTTCTGTTGCAGTGACAAGCCTGAAAAGGTTGTTGAAACTGCAATAGCGGGCGGTATTCAAATGCTCGGTTTTTGCGACCACAGTTACGGAGTTGGTTGCGCGCGCAAAGAATTTTGCTATGATAGGGGCACAAATCTTTCCGCGGATTACGGCTTGACTTTACAGCGTTACTACGACCACATGAGCGCGGTGAGGGATAAGTATAGAAATAGAATTAAGATACTTTGCGGTATAGAAGTTTCAACCTTAATGGGAAACGACAGTTACGCTCTTCCCGACGGCGCCGACGTATCTATGTTTGACTTTGCCTTAGTTGAAAACTTAGACCAAGTAGGGCGTTCTACCGCAAGGGGAGATATATTCTCCTTTGCAAAGAGGTTAAAGTGCCCCGTGGGCATTGCTCATACCGATATGTTTAGGTTTATAGACCGCTTGGGCGAAGACCCGTTAAAGTACTTTAGAAAAATGGCTGAAATGGGAATTTTCTGGGAGATAAACGTCAATTTTGACAGTCTTCACTCATTTAAAACTCACGATTACGTTACTGAATTTTTCAAAAACAAGCACCAGCAAGAGATTATTAAGCAATCGGGAGTAAGGCTTTCCGTTGGGTTTGACGGGCACAACGTTAGAGAATACAAAGCACCGCGAGTTAAAAACGCGTGCAACATGCTTAAAAATATGGGAATACGCTTGGCGTTTGAAACGAGGTTGATATGATAAAAGATATATATTTTCAAAGCAAGGAAAACGGCTGTTTATTTGGAAATTCCAAGATTGAACTCGAGCTTTCAAGTGTAAACGGTAAGGTTTTTTTTAAAAACCTTAAAAACAAAAAAACGGGTTATACTTTCACTAACGGCGAGGATAATTTGCCGATAGTTTATATCCCCGGTTTTGACTATGATAAGGCGTGCGTTACCTTTGAAACTTCCACCGCAACGTGTGAAGACGGTAGCGATAAGGGAGAGTTGAGCGTTACCTTTAAAACGGAGGACGCTTGCATTTTGTACACCCTTTCCCTTTATGAAAACCTACCCGTCGTAAGTGCGAAAGTTCGCTTAAGCGGTCATTTTGACTGCCACGTTAAAACTACCAAGGAACTTATCCCAGACGGAGTTCTCGGTGGGAAAACGGTTATCATGAAAGAGTGGATACCCGAAAACGCGAGCGTTATAGGCGTTCCTTTTTACGAAAACCACTTAAACCTCACTCAAGTAGAACTTTTCGACGCGACTGACGACCATAACTTAGTTAAAACGGAAAAGACTTTCGAACTTTTCAGCCCTTGGGCAAAAAACTATCAAGGCAATATCTTTATAGTTGACAATTTCGTTGAAAACGAGGCGCTAATGCTCGTTAAGGAAGCGCCTTGCAAGATTGCTCAAACGGGAAATTGCGATTTTGACTTTTTCTTTAACAAGCATAGAACGGTTGCAATAACGGGCATAGGTTTATCCTTTGAAGAGCCTTTCGATATCGATGAGAGCGTGTGTTTATACGGCGCGTGCGTGGTAGTTGGCGATAAAAACTCGGTACGAAAAGATTATCACGATTACTACTTAAGAGGCGTTTCCGCCGTTCAGCGCTATCCGCAAATTCTCTCAAACACTTGGGGTGACGGTCACGCCGACAGTTGTATCAACGAGGAATTTATGCTCAAAGAGCTTGAAACTGCAGAGTATTTGGGCGTTGACGTTATTCAGCTTGACGACGGCTGGCAAAAAGGTCACACCGCAGGCTCTAAAGTTAAAAAGGGCGGTGCTCAGATAGGCGAGGGTATGTACGACCAGCAAAAAGACTTTTGGTCCGTTCGCGAAACCTTCCCAAACGGCTTAACCCCCGTATTAGAAAAAGCTAAAAAAATCGGTGCGGAAATCGGGCTGTGGTACTCGTGTGACGCAACCGCCGATTACAAGTATTTAAAAACCGATATTAAAAACGTTATAGAACTTTACAACGAGCACGGCGTTTCCACCTTTAAAATTGACGGCATTAGAATAAAGAACAAGCTTTGCGAGGATAACGTTTACAAAATCTTATCTGAAATTAGAGCAGGTACGGATAACAAGATAAAAATCAATATGGATATAACGGCTGGCAAGCGTTACGGCTATTTTTACAACCGCGAGTTTGGCAACTTGTTCTTGGAAAACAGGTTTGCAAAGGCGAGGACGTACTATCCGTATAGAACGCTTAGAAATCTTTGGGATTTGTCAAAATACGTTCCCTCTCAGCGTTTCCAAATCGAAGTTGTAAACGTTGGCTCGTATCCCGAAAGTTACAAGGGCGATAAGCTTGCGCCTATAACCTACGGTCAAGATTACGCGTTCGCAGTTGCTATGGTTGCAAATCCGCTTATGTGGATGGAAATGCAAAACCTTTCCGATGAGAACAAGGCAAAGTTAAAGGGTATAATCTCCGCGTATAAAAAAGAGAGAAAAGAACTCTCCGAGTGCTTTATCGAGCCCATCGGAAATCGCCCCTCGGGCATAGGTTTTACCGGCTTTAACGCCACGGGAAAAGATAAGGGCTATCTAATTTTATTTAAAGAGAAAACGAGCGAAAAATCGTTTGAATATGAAATTAATTTAAAAGGCAAACGCCTTACCGTTTTATACTCTTCCGATAAGAGCTTAAAGCTCAAAAAATCGTGCAATAAGGCGGTTTTAACGGGCGGTAGCGAAAATAGTTTTATATTTGTAAAGTACGAATAAACTAAAAAATTCATAACTTGAAAACACTTAAGGATAACTATGAATATAGAAAAACTAAACAAGTGGGCTGACCTCTTGCTCGATACGGGCAAGAGGAATAACCTTATAAATTTTAAAGACTCGAAAATGGGGACTGCCGAGGTGGTATTCCCTGAATTTTCCGAGCTCTTTTCCAAGGCGGAGCACCTCGCTACGTTTGAGGTTTACGACCCCAAGCTCGACGATGACGACGAGCCTCTTTTTACTGACGTTGAGCCTGAAAAGAAGGAGTTTATTTCAAAAGAGGAGTATATTTCCACCTATGCACCGCGCCTTAAAAAGCACGGGCAAATTCTCGTTTACAATCCAAACTTAAACCCCGTTCGCGCCGTTAAAAACATAGGCAAGCGCGCAAAGACCGCAATAGAGGAAACGGGTGTTAACATAGCATATCTCGCGTTTGGTTTTATCAACTGGACGGAGGGCTCGAACGCAAGCCACGTTTTGCGTGCGCCCGTTCTACTTGCGCCCATTTCTATTGAAAACGAGTCGGCAATCGACCCCTATTATATTAAAGTTACCGATAGCGACGTAATCGTTAACCCCACCTTTACCTTTAAACTCAAAAACGAGTACGGCATAGAACTTCCCGCATACGAAGAAGAGGGGGTTGAAGAGTATCTTACAAAAGTTGAAGAGCTCCTTTCCAAGCTTAAGTGGACGGTTACTCGCGAGTGCAAAATAGGAACGTTTTCCTTCCTTAAAATAAACATGCACAAGGACTTAAAGGGCAATGCTCAAAAGATACTTAATAACGATAGTATTCGCGCTTTAATCGGCGAACGCGTTTCAAAGCCCGAAAGGGTAGACGACGGCGGAGAGCTGTGTTGCGTAGTTGATGCCGATTCAAGTCAAGCGGAGGCGATAAGGCTTGCTCGTAGCGGTCAAAGTTTCGTGCTACAAGGTCCTCCGGGAACGGGTAAGAGCCAAACGATAACTAACGTTATAGCGGAGTGCTTATCCGAGGGCAAAAAAGTGCTTTTCGTTTCGGAAAAGCTCGCCGCGCTCAGCGTTGTTTACGATAAGCTTAAAAAGGCAGGGCTTGAAGAATTTTGTTTAGAATTACATAGCCATAAGGCGAATAAACGCGATTTTATAAACGAGCTTTGCCACACCTTAAAGTTGCAAAGGAGCGTTGTTTCAGAAAGAGCACAGAGGGAAATAGATGCAAAAAATCGCGCCAAACTCAGCCTTGATAATTACGCTGACGAGCTACATAAAGTTCGCCCCGTCGTTAACAAAACTCTCTATAGAATGTACGAGGAAATCTCGGCTTGTAGAGAGGTTGCTCCCGTTGATTTCGTTATCAACAACTTAAATAATAAAGGTGAGGCTCATATTGAAAGCGCTGAGGAAAAGCTTTCACGTTATGCCGAGTACGTATCCTCTATAGGTAGTGATTATCACCAAAACGTTTGGTACGGCTACGTTGATACCGATTGTTCGTATCAAGCGGTAGCAAAGCTCAAAAGCGATTTGCAAAACGCGGTGACGTTCTTGCAAGAAATTATCAAAATCAATACCGAACTTTTAGATAAATACGCGATTTCCGCGCTAAACTTAACTCAAGCAAGAGCGCTTTTTGACTTTTTCAAGCTGGTAAAGGACAGCGAGTTTATAACCCCTCAGCTTTTAAAGAGTGCATTCTTTGAAAGCGCGTTGAAAACGCTTGAAAAAATGAGCCCTCTCGCAAAGGAGATAAACCTAAAAGAAAATCGCCTTTCCGCGAATTTCGACGAGGACTTATATAAGCTCAACGGCAAGGAACTTTACAAGGTTTTATACAAAAAATACCAAGGCGTTTTCTCAAGGCTGTTTAGCAAGGAATATAGAAAGATTGCAAGCGATTTAAGGCTTTGCAAAAAGGACGGAAAGAGGGTTAATTATAGGCTTGCTTTATCAACCCTTTCCACTCTTAGCGAGTATGAACAAAAATGCCAAGAGTATAAAAAACTCGAGGAAAAGGTTATGGGCGATTTAAGCGAAAATTACAGCGGTGTAAAAACCGATTTTGAAAAGCTTTTTAGCGAGCTTAACGCCTTGCAAGAAATTAAGAAAACTAAGCTTGATTTCGCCTTATTGCCCACTTTTAGCAAAGAAAAATTTGTAAAAGAGCAAGGAGTTTTCGAGGCTTTATACAACCGCTATAACGATTGCTTTAGCGCGTATGGCGAGGTTAATGCACGCGTAGAAAAGAGGTTTGATAAAACTGAGTACGATGCGCAAAGCAAGAAACTTGAAAAGCTTTTATTTAAGTACGAAAGCTGTTTAAACACCATTGATAATCTTGACAACTGGTGCGAATTTGTTAAGCTTTTAGGCGAGCTTTCAGCGCTTGAGCTTAGGGCGTTTGTCGATTATACGATACTTCATAGAATACCCTCGCGCGACGTGGTGCTTTGCTATAAAAAGGCGTTCTACTCTCAATGGGTTGACAGCGTTATCCACGACACACCTCTCCTTATAAATCTTTCTCGTATTCCTCACGATGAGGCAGTCAAGATATTCAAGGCAAAGGACGAGCTTGGCTTTGAGATAAACAAGGCTAAAATCAAGGCAAAGCTTTCCGCTGAAAGACCCAGCCTTGATATGATAGCGCAGGGTAGTGCCGTTTCGTTACTTCTTAGAGAGGGTGAGAAAAAGCGCAAGCAAAAGGGCATAAGATTATTGCTTGAAGAGGCTGGCGAGCTTATACAAACGCTAAAGCCCTGCTTTTTGATGTCACCGCTCAGCGTAAGCACCTATCTAAGCTCGGATATTTGCTTTGACGTTGTTGTGTTCGACGAGGCGTCGCAAATCTTCCCGCAGGACGCAATCGGTGCAATCTATAGAGGAAAGCAACTTATAGTAGTTGGTGACTCTAAGCAAATGCCACCGAGCAACTTCTTTAACTCCACCTTTGAAAGTGATGAGGACAGCGAGGAGTTTGATGATTTTGCCGATTTCGAGTCCATTTTGGATATATGCTCCACGAGCTTTGCTCAAAAGCGCTTAAAATGGCACTATCGTAGCCGTTACGAACAGCTTATATCCTTTTCCAACAAGAACTTTTACGATAACGATTTAGTTACCTTCCCCTCTTCTAAAAAGGACGCAAAGGGCATCGGCGTTGACTACTACCACGTTGACGGCACGTTTGATAGAAAGACCAAAACTAATCGTGCCGAGGCTGAAAAGATAGTAGATCTCGTATTTAACAACATTGAAAAGTACCCCGAGAGAAGTCTTGGCGTAGTTGCGTTTAGTATTTCTCAGCAAAATTTGATTGATAAGCTTATTTCTAAGCGCAGGAGATTAGACCCCTCTAAAGAAGAGTTTTTCAAGTCCGATAAGATAGAGCCGTTCTTCGTTAAAAATCTTGAAACGGTGCAAGGTGACGAGCGCGACACTATAATCTTTAGTATTGCATACGCAAAGGACGAGCAAGGCAAGTTGCTTTTGAACTTTGGCCCCGTTAACCGCGAGGGCGGTGAAAGGAGATTAAACGTTGCGATAACGCGTGCAAAGCACAACGTAATAGTGGTGTCGTCAATGCACGGATACGATATTGACTTATCGAGAACTAAGTCCGTAGGTGCAAGACTTCTTAGCGAATATCTCGATTACGCCGAAAACGGTGAAATTACCTTAGAGCGAGAAGAGAGCGGAAATGCGTTTGAGAATAGGTCAAACGATTTTATAAACGAGGTAAAGGACTTCTTGACTTCCAACGGTTACACCGTTGATATAGAGGTTGGCTGTTCTTCGTTCAAGATAGATTTGGCTGTTAAGCACCCGCGTTTACAAGACTACGTTCTCGCAATCGAGTGTGACGGTGCAACCTATCGCGCCTCTAAAAACACTCGCGATAGGGATAGGTTACGCCAAGAAGTTTTAGAGCGTATGGGCTGGAAATATTACCGCATTTGGTCTACCGACTGGTTTAGGAATAAAAAAGTAGAACAAGAGAGATTACTTTCAGTAGTTAAGCTTGCGGTTGACTATTTTAGCAAAAAAGCGCCTACGAAAAAGGCTGAAACTCCTGCCGTTTCCTTTGAAGAAAGGGCTGAGGTAAAGCATTTTGAGTTCCCAAAGTACAAATATCTTGACGTGCTCGACGTTGCAGGTCGAGTAGGCTACAGCATTGCAAGCACGGCACTAAACGTTATAAAGGCGGAAGCGCCCGTATCAGAAGAGTGGTTACTTCGCCGAATGGTATTTATGTTCGGCAGGGAAAAGGTTACGAGCGTTGTTAAAGAGCAGTTTACTAAAACTATTCAATCGCTTTCAAAATACGGCGTAGTTTGTAAAAACGGCTATCTTTGCATGGACGGAGCGCCCATGCCTATGCTCCGCGTTCCTGATAAAAACGCCCGCGAGATTCGTGACGTTAAGTACATTCCTCTTGAAGAGCTTGCGCTCGGAATGGAAGAAATACTCAAGCAAAACGTAACGGTTGAAAAGGGAGGGCTTTTCCGCCTACTCGTATCTCAGCTCGGCTTTGCAAGAATAGGCGATGCAATACTCGATAGGCTTGAGGACGCTTTAGACTTTATCTCGCACAAGGTAAACTTTGACGGAGATATGCTCTCCTTAAAATAACCAAATAAAAAAACACGAGCATTTCGCTCGTGTTTTTTTGTTGTTAATTATTAAATTTTAAAAATATCGTCGTAGGAAACGCCGAGGATAGTTTTAATTGAAATTACCTCATCGGGATATAAATGGCGTTGACCAACCTCAATTTTAGCGATTGCGCTACGCGTTATATCGCACCCTAAAATTTGCAATTTAGTGGCTAACGCCTCTTGCGTCATATTTGCTTTTTCTCTTAATGTGCGGATATTTCCGCCTATTTTCTTCTCAACGTCAGCGTTCATAATTCAAACCTTTGTTCTTAATTAAGTGCAAAACACTTGACATTATTATAGCAATACTTTAAAATATATTTGCACCTATATAAGCGCAAAATTAAAAAACGAGGTGGTAAAGTGGAAAATTACTCGGCAATTAAAGAAATGTTTTACGGCAATCGTGGCAACTATGATAGTATAAAGTTAAGTATAGAGGGGAAAAACGCGTTAGACAAAGTTGTTGAAACAGAGGAAAGCTTTATTAAAATGCTTAATGATAAGCCACAGATTATCGAGGCTTATAACAACCTTAACGCTCGCATTAACGAGATGAACGCAACTAATTTTGAAGATGCGTATATTGAGGGATTTAAATTTGGATTTTTAATGGCATTAGATATTTTAAAATAATCCCTATCCCCTTAAAGATTAAGGGGTGTTAACGAAGTTGACAAGGGGATTTGAGGAGTTTTAGGAAAGGAGAGTTGATAAGAGAGGAAAACGTTATTCGGAAAATAGTTGTCCTCTCTTATATAAAGAAAAAACATATTCAAAAACGTTGACTTGCTTTTGCAGTAAAAGGCCGTGGCAAAAATGCCACGGCCTTTACATTGTTTTAAAGATTAGAACTTAAAGTAGTTTTTAGCGTTTTCATACGCTATGCCTTTAACGATTTTTTCCAAATACTTAAAGTCTTTGGGGTACTCGCCGTCCTCTACCCATTCGCCGATTAAGTTGCACATAATGCGCCTAAAATACTCGTGGCGAGTATAGGATACGAAACTTCTACTATCAGTTAGCATTCCCACGAACCTTGCAATCATGCCGAGGTTTGCAAGCGAACGCATTTGGTCGAGCATTCCGTCGCGTTGGTCGTTGAACCACCAGCCAGAACCAAACTGAATTTTGCCGGGGATATCGCCGTTTTGGAAGTTGCCGAGCATAGTTGCTAAAACGTAATTGTCTTTAGGGTTAAGGGTGTATAAAATAGTTTTGGGAAGAACGTCGTCACGCTCTAAGCTGTTTAAGAATTTTGCAAGGTTTTCAGCAATGCAAAGGTCGTTAATACTGTCAAAGCCAACGTCAGCACCAAGTTTATCGTACATCTTAGAGTTGTTGTTTCTAAGTGCGCCGATATGGAGTTGCATCGTCCAGCCGTACTTAACGTATTCTTTAGCGCAAATTTTTAAGATGGAGCATTTGTAAACGTCGATTTCCTCTTTGGTGAGGGCTTTGCCACTCATAAACTTATCAAACACCTTCTCAGCGTTGCCCTCAGCATAGGGAACGTACTCGAGAGCGTGGTCGGAAAGCCTACAGCCGTGAGCGTGGAAGAAAGCAATTCTCTCGATTATCCACTTTTCAATCTCAGCGTAAGTTTTCAAGCCCGTTTGCTCAAGATAGGGCTTAAAGGTCGCTTGGTCGATATTCATAAGCTTATCGGGGCGCATAGTGGGGAGTATCTTAACGGGGAAGTTTGCTAACTGCTCGTGATACTCTAAAGTGTCGGCAGGGTCGTCCGTCGTGCAAATAATTTCAACGTTAGAACGTTTGATAAGCTCTTGCGCTCTAAATTCCGGTTTTGCCAAGCACTCGTTAACCTTATCCCAAACCTCTTTAGCGTTATCGGGAGTTAAAACCTCATCGATACCGAAATATCTCTTAAGCTCTAAATGCGTCCAGTGATACAAGGGGTTGCCGATAAGCAAGGGGAGGGTTTCAGCGAATTTTTTAAACTTTTCAAACTCGTCCTTATCGCCCGTTACGAAATCTTCGGTAACGCCGTTAGTTCTCATTTGCCTCCACTTGTAGTGGTCACCGCCAAGGAAGAGGTCGAAAGCGTTTCTAAACTGATAGTTTTCAGCAATCATCTTGGGGTTTAAGTGGCAATGGTAGTCGATAATCGGCAAATCTTTTACCATAGAGTAAAGTTTTTTAGCCGTTTTGTTTTTAAGCATAAAGTTATCGTTGATAAAACTCATAAAGTTACACCGTCCTTAAATATTGATATTTCACGATAGTCGTTAATTTCGTTTTTCGTTTCCTTTCCCTCGGCAATCTCGATAACGAACTCTAAAAGCTCGTCGGTTAAGGGGTTGCCGTCAAGCACGGGGCTTGCGTCGAAATCAATCCAGTTAGATTTGTTTACTGCCAAGTTGTGATTAGTTGCAATTTTTACCGTGGGAACGGGTGCGCCTACGGGAGTGCCTCTACCCGTTGTAAATAAAATTACGTGAACGCCAGCTGCCATAAGGTTAGTTATCGCAACGATATCGTTACCCGGGCCGTTGAGTAGAGATAAGCCGTTCTTAGAAAGAACGTCGCCGTAATCTAAAACGTCAACTACCTTTGAAAGACCGCCCTTTTGAATACAGCCGAGCGACTTTTCTTCCAAGGTGGTGATACCGCCTTTTTTATTGCCGGGCGAGGGGTTTTCGTATATAACTTGGTTGTGGCGAGTGTAGTAATCTTTAAAATCGTTAATGAGTTTAACGGTTTTATCAAACACCTCTTCGCTTTCGCACCTCTGCATTAAAAGGTGCTCAGCGCCGAACATTTCGGGAACTTCCGTGAGAACGCAACTACCGCCCATTGCAATGAGCTTATCCGAAAGCCTACCAACTAACGGGTTTGCGGTAATACCGCTATAACCGTCACTACCACCGCACTTAAGACCGAGCTTGAGCTTTGAAAGGGGTACGGGTTGGCGCTTAAAAGTATCGGCATAGGCTTGGAGTTGTTTTACTATTTTCACGCCCTCTGCAACGTCGTCAGCTACGTCTTGAGTGTTTAAGAATTTTACTCTCTCATCGTCCCAAGAACCGAGCACGGTTTTAAAAAGGTCAATGTTGTTGTTTTCACAGCCAAGCCCCAAAACGAGAACGCCTGCAGCGTTGGGGTGGTTTACCATACCCTTTAAAATAATTTGAGTAATCTTTTGGTCGTCACCAAGCTGAGAACAGCCGAACGGGTGAGGGAAAAATCTCGCCCCCGTTTTTTGAGCGATTTTTTCCGCTACCTTGTTAACGCAACCTACGGTGTTTACAATCCAAACCTCGTTTCTAATACCAACGTCGCCGTTTTTTCTAACGTAGCCCATAAAGGTGCGAGAGGTATCTTCCTTTTGAGTATCGTAAAACTTGGGCTGGTATTTATAGGAAATATTGCCCGATAGGTTGGTTTTTACGTTGTGAGTATGAACGTGAGCGCCTTTAGCGATATCCTCAGTAGCGTGCCCGATAGGGTTGCCGTACTTTATGATATCCTCGCCCTTTTTAATATCTCTAAGAGCGTATTTATGTCCGTCTGAAAGGTTGACCTCAACGTTGTCAAGCTTATTTATTAACATACTTTTCTACCTCAGCGGTCAAGAAGGAAAGATCCTCGCCCCAAAGCTTATCGTTGGAAAGGATTTCCTTTACGCCGTTAGATTTCATAAATTCAACAACGTCCTTATCGTCGTTAGTCATATCGGTTTTGTAAAAGTCAATGAGCTTTGCAAAGGAGAACAAGAGCGTTTCGGGCATCTTGTTGTAGCGCTTGATGTACTCGAGAATAGAGGGAAGAACTCTAACTTTGAATTTTGATACCGAGTTGAGAGCGATAGAGGAGAGATAGTGCTTGATATAGGGGTTTGCAAATCTTCCGATAACGCCTTCGGCATATTCAACGAGTTCGTCTTTAGGAAGGTCTAAAGTAGGAATAATTTCATCGAAAACGCAAGCGCGAATATGAGTGAGCATCTTTTCGCTATCGATACAAGACTTAACCGTGTCGTATCCCTCGAGTAACGCGTAGGGAACGAGCGAGGTGTGTGCACCGTTTAAAATTCTAACCTTTCTCGTTCTGTACATAGCAAGCTTATCCTTAGTAACTATAACGTTAAGACCTGCGGACTTGAACGGAAGTTCTTTTTCGAGGTCGTAATCGCACTCGATAACCCAAAGGTGGAAGTACTCGGAGGTATTTACCATATTGTCTTCATACCCAAGGTTAAGCTCTTCACCGCGAGGATAGCCCGTGTTGATGCGGTCAACTAAAGTGTTGCAGAATACGTTTTCCTTTTCAATCCACGCCTTGAACTCATCGCCTAAGTTCCAAAGGTCAGCGTAAGCAAGAACGCACTTTTTAAGATTGTCGCCATTTCTATCTATAAGTTCGCAAGGCAAGAATATAAAGCCCTTAAGCCCTAAATCAAATCTCTTCTTTAATAAAATGGTGAGCTTTGCAGGGAAGGTCTTGGGCGGAACGTCGGTAATCTTATCCTCTTCAGAGAAAACGATACCCGACTCGGTGGTGTTAGATACCACGAATCTAAAATCGGGGTTTTCAGCAAGCGCGAGGTAAGCGTTCCAGTCAGCGTAGGGCTTAACCGTTCTTGAAATAACGTTGATAATAGATTTTTCAACGCCCTCAACACCGCGGATTAAGTGAGTGTAAACGCAGTTTTGCTTTTCGAGCATATCGCACATACCTTGTTCAATGGGTTGAACTACAACAACGTTGCCCTCAAAACTGCCGTTATCGTTGAGTTTTTGCAACATCCAGTCAACGAAACCGCGTAAAAAACCGCCTTCGCCAAACTGAATAATCTTTTCAGTTCTATTTACCTTTTCGAAATTCATAATTATTCTCCTTATAGGCATAATTGCCATATTTACGATTATATCATAAGTCAAAACAATATATATTTCCTTAATTTCATTGACAGTTTAGTGTAAAAATCTTGATTTTTTTGATATTACTTGTTATACTTAACCTATATGGAAGAAAAAAGCGTTTTAACGGTCACCGATTATTATTTTCAGCAGGCGTCCAAAATAAAGGGAAACAAGTCGTCAAGTCACTATCATTCTATAATTGAAATATATTATATGAAGAGGGGTAGTTGTAATTACTTTATCGACGATAAGTCCTACAGGGTGGAAACGGGCGATTTAGTGTTTATTCCGAGCGGAATTATTCACAAAACGACCTACGATACCGAATTTCACGACCGCTGGCTTATAAACTGCTCGGAGCGTTTTGTTCCTAAAAGCGTTAGGGGTGAACTCAATTCCCTCCCTCACGTATTCCGCCGTTCTCAAGTTACCGCCGAGTGCGAGAGGGTAATGAAGAAAATCGATTTCGAGTATAGAAAGAGTGACGAGTATTCGGTGGACGCCCTCAAAGGCTTAACCTACGAGCTTATCTTCTTGCTCGTTAGAAACGCTAAAGAGCAAAGCGAAACGCCGTCCGGTAGCGCGTTTATCGAAAGGGCGGTAAAATACATTCAAGAAAATTATCACGGCGAGGTAACGCTTTCCGGGGTGGCGGAGGCGTTTTCGGTAAGCCCCGAGCACCTCTCGCGCACGTTTAAAAAGGAAACGGGCTTTGGCTTTTCCGAGTACTTAACTCTTTACCGCTTGCAAAAGGCGGAGTACATGTTAAAGAACGAGCCGGGGCGCTCCGTCAACCAGGTTGCGTTTGCCTGCGGGTTTAACGATAGTAATTATTTTTCATACAAATTCAAAAAAGCATACGGAATACCTCCGAAAAAAATTTTGAAAAAGTTTGAAAAAACAGTTGACAAGTAGTTTTTCACGGGTGTATAATCGCCTTAATTTAATAACCCACAAAGACTGTGACGAAGAAAGGCTAAACGGGAGTTTACAGAGAGTTGACGGGTGGTGTGAGTCAACAACGAGCGTTTAATAACCTATCCCTTCCGAGTCGAAAGCCCGAAATTATAGTAGACGCTTTCCGTGATTTCTGCGTTAACGAATAGGAATTGTTAGATTCTAAAGTGGCAGTCGCAAGATTGCAATTTGAGTGGTACCGCGTATGTAACAACATTCGTCTCAAAGTATTTTTTGAGACGAATTTTTTTATTTTCAAATTTTCTAAGTAATTAAACAAAAACTCATCTATAAGGCGATTAAACGCTTATAAATATTAAATTGTTTTTTAAGGAGGTATGTAACCCATGAACAGCAACAACACTTTTAATCAGTTATCAGAGATTGCAACGAGAATTAAGGAGTTGCGTGAAATTATGGGATTTTCCGTATACTCGATGGCTGAAAAAACAGACGTTACAGAAGAGCGCTACATTACGTACGAGAGCGGAAAAGTAGATATTCCTTTCTCATTTATCCACAAGTGCGCCCTTGCTTTCGGCGTTGAAATGACGGAACTTTTAGAGGGTAGGAGTGCAAAGCTTTCTTCCTACACCGTAACGAGAAAAGGCAAAGGTCAGGAAACGGCGAAAGAGGACGGTATAAATATAGCGAACCTTGCTCCTAAGTTTAAAAACAAACTTGCCGAGCCATATTACGTTAAGTACGAGTATTCCGCATCTCAGCAAAACAAGCCCATTCACTTAACTACGCACAGCGGTCAAGAATTCGACCTCGTGTTGAGCGGTAAGCTCAAAGTTCAAATAGGCGATCACGTTGAAGTTTTATCCGAGGGTGACAGTATTTATTATAACTCTTCCACCCCTCACGGAATGATTGCCGTTGACGGAGAGGACTGTGTGTTCTGTGCGGTGGTAATGTCTGGTGACGATACGGAGGAAACCGTCGTTAGAAAGAGCGTTATGGCTGCTAAAAAGAGCGAGAGCCTCGTTTGCGAGAAGTTCGTTGACGTCGTTGAGGACGGTGACGGTAGGCTTTTAGACGTTAAGTTTAAAAATACCGATACCTTTAACTTCGGCTTTGACGTGGTTGACGTTATCGCTAAAAAATATCCCGATAAACTTGCAATGCTCCACCTCGATAAACACAAGAACGAGCGCCGTTTTACCTTTAAGGATATAAAGACGGAAAGCAACAGGGTTGCCAACTACTTTACCTCCTTAGGCATCAAGCGTGGCGATAAGGTTATGCTCGTTTTAAAAAGGCATTATCAATTCTGGTTTGCAATGGTTGCACTTCACAAGATCGGCGCAGTTGCAATTCCTGCAACTAATCAGCTTAAAGAGCACGATTTCGAATATAGATATAACTCCGCAGGAGTTAAGGCAATCGTATGTACCGCCGATGGCGACACCTTTGAGTACGCTCAAAGCGCCGCTAAAAAATGCCCTCAAGTCGAGCATTTAGTAATGGTTGGAGGAGCTAAGGACGGTTGGCACGATTTCGATAAAGAATACCCCTTATTCTCGGGTAAGTACGAGAGATCGGAGGGCGCGTCTTGCGGAGATGAAACCGCTTTAATGTTCTTCACTTCTGGAACTACCGGCAATCCCAAAATGGCGGCGCACAAGCACACTTACGCGCTCGGCCATTTCGTAACGGCAAAATACTGGCATTGCTGTGAGCGTGACGGTTTACACTTAACTATTTCCGATACCGGCTGGGGCAAATCCCTCTGGGGCAAACTTTACGGTCAATGGCTTTGCGAGGGCGCTGTGTTCGTTTACGACTTTGATAAGTTTGACGAAAACGACATACTTCCCATGTTTGCAAAGTACAATATCACCACCTTCTGCGCTCCTCCTACGATGCTCAGAATGTTGATAAGAGGCGACCTTTCCAAGTTCGATTTATCCTCTATCCATCACATGACTACTGCCGGCGAGGCGTTAAACCCCGAGGTGTTTAAGCAGTTTAAAGACGCAACCGGGCTTGAAATAATGGAGGGCTTTGGTCAAACTGAAACGACCTTAGCTATAGCAAATCTTTACGGCACAACTCCCAAAATCGGTGCGATGGGTAAAGCCTCTCCGCAATTTGACGTTGACGTTGTCGATGCGGACGGCAATTCCCTCCCTGCAGGTGAGGTTGGCGAAATCGTAATTCATACCGACAAGGAAGTTCCTTGCGGTTTATTCAAAGAGTACTATCTTGACGAAACTAAAACTAACGAGGCTTGGCACGACGGTGTTTACCACACCGGTGATACCGCTTGGCGCGATGAGGACGGATATTTTTGGTACGTTGGCCGTGTTGACGACGTTATCAAGTCAAGTGGCTACCGCATCGGACCTTTCGAGATTGAAAGCGTTATAATGGAACTTCCCTACGTATTAGAGTGCGGTGTATCCGCCGTTCCCGATGAGGTTCGCGGTCAAGTGGTCAAAGCAAGCATAGTTTTAACTAAGGGAACAACCCCCTCCGAAGAACTCAAGAAAGAAATTCAAAAGTACGTAAAAGACCACACCGCTCCCTACAAGTACCCCCGTGTAGTTGTATTTAGAGATGAGTTGCCCAAGACTATAAGTGGCAAAATCCAGAGAAACAAGTTATAAACTTCGTTATACTTTGTTACTGCGACTTTTTAACATCTCGATGACCAAAAAGGTCTATCTCGCCGTTAAAAAATCTTGTGCCTCGTCTAACTCGTTTCTAACTCGTTTCTCGCAAACTAACGCCTTATTAAAGTCGGCATAGGCGTCGCAATACTGCGTTGTGCTGTGCTTTGCTCACTCGTGTACAAAAGTCCCTCCTATCGCAAATGCTCGCACGCCTTGTCTAATACCCAAACTAACGCCTTATACAAGTCGGCATAGGCGTCGCAATACTGCGTTTCTGCAAAACTCGCGCGACTGCAATGACCAACAAGGTCTATTGCACCCGCTCAAATTTTGCGAGCCTCGCCTAACTCGTTTCTAACTCATTTCTCACGAAACAAGTTATAAGCGTTGCAATACTGCGTAGAAACTGAAACTTAATTTGTATTATTTTTCGCATTATGAAAAAAACTTTTGTTACTAATATGCCCAATCATATAGGTTCGTTCTTAAAAGCTAGCAAATGTTTTTCTAAACTCGGCGTAAACATAACCAGAGTAAGTTACAACAAAGCGGTTGACTCCCACACCTTGTTTATTGACGTTGAAGGAGAGCAATCTCAACTTGAAAAAGCAACCGAAATGCTCAAGGGAATAGGTTATCTTTCAAACGAACAAGAAAACAGCAAAATAGTTTTGCTTGAATTCCGTTTGGAAGATTGCCCGGGTAGTGTAACTGCAGTTTTAGAACTTATCAACAATTACAGCCTTAACATCTCGTACATAAGTTCTCAAGAGAACGGTAGCAAATATCAGTTTTTCAAAATGGGCTTATACGTTAACGACCCCTCTATATTAGATGATTTTTTGGTGCAGGCGCGAAAGCTGTGCGAAGTTAGAATTATTAATTACAACAACACAGAAAGGGTTTTCGATAACAGCTTATTTTACAATTCTTACGTTGACGGGCTCGTAAAGACGATGGCATTAGATCCTCAAAGAAAAGAAGATTTACTCGTAAACGTTAATCTTGCCATGCAAACGCTTGACGAAACGGGTCTTTCCCCGTATAAAACGTTTGATAGTATCAGCAGATTTGCTGAACTTTTAGCAAAGAGTAAAGGTGAAAACTTTAAGCCAAGAATAACTAAACACGCCATAACAAAAAACACGTCGATAACGTTGATAGAACCCGATTGTGGTAGCAATACGGCGATTATCGAAAGTCTTGGAGAAAGAATTTTCGTTGATTCCGGGTACGCGTGTTACAAAAAAGAGATGCTTAAACTTTTCAAGACCTTAATTCCTGATTTTGAAAACGAAAAGATACTTCTCACTCACGCAGACGTAGACCACGCGGGTTTACTCAGCGAGTTTGACCAAGTTATAGCAAGTCAAAAAACGGCGGAGTGCTTATTTTCTGAGGCTGATAATTCGATGGGGTTTAGAGAGAGTAACGTTTTGCATAAACCTTATATCAATATTTGCAAAATTTTAACCGAGTACAAGGCGGTTGAAAAGGATAAAGTTCGCCCCTCTTGGAATAAATCCAACTTAGAATTTCCCCTCGAACGCATAGGAGATTTTACTGTTGGCGAGCTTAATTTTGAAGTTTACGAAGGTAAAGGCGGGCATCTTAGCGGAGAGATAATCTTAATTGAACAAACGCATAAAATCGCTTTTACAGGTGACGTTTTTATAAACGTTCACGGCCTCACCGAAAATCAAGCAAATTACAACAAATACGCGCCTATCTTAATGACTTCGGTTGACACTGATAAGAACCTTTGTGCTTTAGAGCGCGCCGAGTTTATTAAAAAGTTAAGTGGCGGAGAGTGGAGTATCTTCGGTGGGCACGGTGGAAAGAAAGAATACCGCGTATAATCAAAACGGAGAACTCCTATCAACCGACGTTAACTAGGCAATCGTAAAAACAGAAAAAAGCAAAACGGGGCAATTAAACGGCATAAATTTTTATTTTCGGCAGTAAAAATCGTTGACAATATTTTAAAGTAGTGGTAAATTTAATATAATTAAATTAAAAGGCAATGACGAAAAGTCCTTGTATTCGTAGCTCGTTTACAGAGAACGGCGTTTGGTGCGAGCCGTAGCGAGTGGATATAGGGTTGTAGTTTCCGAGCCGAGAGGAAGAAAGTTAAACCGAGTAGAACCTCTCCGTGATTTCTGCGTTAACGAATAGGAATTGTTAGATTCTAAAGTGGTAGGCTTATTGCTTACAAATTGAGTGGTACCGCGGGATAAAACTCGTCTCAAAGTTTACTAAAACTATGGGGCGGGTTTTTTTAACACCGTTCCACAAAGGGAAAAAATGGAACAACTTACTATTAAAATTCAAGAGATAGCAAATAGAATTAAAGAACTCCGTTTAATAGAAAACCTTTCGATTTCCGATATGGCTTTCAAAACGGGTGTTTCCGAAGAGGAATACGTAAACTGTGAGGAGGGTAAAAGCGACTTAAACTTCGCATTTATCTATCGCTGTGCAAACGCGCTTAAGGTTGACGTTACCGATATAATTGAAGGTCACAGCCCCAAGCTTAAAGCCTTTACGGTTACGAGAGCTGGCAACGGTCAAAACGTAGGCAACGCTCACGGTATGACTTACTATAACTTAGCAAGTTCCTTTAGGTCGAGAATTGCAGAGCCGCTATACGTCGTTAGCAAATACTCTGAGGCCGAGCAGGATAAACCTTTAGAGCTCACCACGCACGACGGGCAGGAATGCGATATTATCGTTGACGGTAACTTACTCGTTCAGGTTGGCAATCACAAGGTTGTATTAAATCCTGGTGACAGTATTTACTATAATTCCGAAGCCCCCCACGGCTTAAGAGCGGTTGGTGGAAAAGATTGTATCTTCTACGCTATCGTATTAAACCCGACGGGCGAGCCTATCCCCGAGCTTAAAGAGAGCAAGATTATCGAGAGCAAATCTAAGCTCATTGACGACGGAAAGAAACCGAGAATTTACAAAAACTACGTTGACGTTATTCGCAACGAGAACGGCACTCCCACAAAAATCACTTTCAAAAATCACGAGAAGTTCAATTTCGCCTTTGACGTAATGGACAAGATTGCCGAAAAAGACCCCGACAAGCTTGCAATGCTCCATATCTCTAAGGATAAGACCGAGAGAAGATTTACTTTCAAAGATATCAAGAAAGAAAGCAACCGTGCGGCAAACTATTTCAAATCGCTCGGCATTAAGAAAGGCGATAGAGTATTACTCGTATTAAAGCGCCACTATCAATACTGGTTTTCTATGCTTGCGCTCAACAAACTCGGCGCAATAGGAATACCTGCAACTAATCAACTCCAGCCCCACGATTTTGAATATCGTTTCAACGCTGCTGGCGTTTCCGCGGTTATATCTACTGTAGACGACGGTGTTCCCGCTCGTATCGAAGAAACCCTTTCCTCTTGCCCGAGCGTTACCACGAAGATTACCGTTAACGGCACTCGCGAAGGCTGGCACAGCTTTGACGAGGAGTACAAGCTTTTCTCCACTCATTTTGAAAGAACTGAGGACAGCGCTTGCGGTGAAGACTTAATGCTTATGTTCTTTACTTCCGGCACTACCGGCTATCCCAAGATTGCCGCTCACTCTCACACCTATCCGTTAGGGCATTTCCACACGGCTAAATACTGGCACAACGTTGACCCGAACGGCTTGCACTTTACCATTTCCGATACCGGTTGGGCAAAGGCGATGTGGGGAAAGTTATACGGTCAATGGCTTTGCGAGGCAGCTATATTCGTTTACGACTTTGATCGCTTTGACGCGAGTGAAATTCTCCCCATGTTTGCAAAGCATCAAATTACTACCTTCTGTGCACCTCCCACAATGCTTAGAATGCTCATAAAGGAAGATATTTCCAAATACGATTTATCCTCAATCAAGCACATGACTACTGCTGGCGAGGCTTTAAACCCCGAGGTGTACCGTCAATTTGAAAAGATTACCGGCCTTCAAATTATGGAAGGCTTTGGTCAAACGGAAAGCACTATGATTATCGGCAATATGACCGGTGCTCCGCACAAGATAGGCTCAATGGGCAAACCTGCACCTATTTACGACGTTGATATCGTTGATAGTGACGGTAGGTCGGTAGAGGTAGGCGAAACGGGCGAAATCGTAGTTAGAGTAGCTGACGGTGCTCCCTGTGGTTTATTCAAAGGTTATTATCGCGATGAGGAAAAGACCAAAGAGGTTTGGCACGACGGTTATTATCACACCGGTGATACCGCTTGGCGCGATGAGGACGGGTTCTTCTGGTACGTTGGCCGTGTTGACGACGTTATCAAGTCAAGTGGCTACCGCATCGGACCTTTCGAGATTGAAAGCGTTATAATGGAACTTCCCTACGTATTAGAATGCGGTGTATCCGCCGAGCCTGACGAAGTTCGCGGTCAAGTAGTTAAAGCAAGCATAGTTTTAACTAAGGGAACGACCCCCTCCGATGAACTCAAGAAAGAAATTCAAAAGTATGTAAAAGATCACACCGCTCCCTACAAATATCCTCGAATAGTAGTGTTCAAGGATGAACTTCCCAAGACTATAAGTGGCAAAATCCAAAGAAATAAGTTATAAGCGTCGCAATACTGCGTTTCTGCAAAACTCGCGCGACTGCAATGACCAACAAGGTCTATTGCACCCGCTCAAATTTTGCGAGCCTTGTCTTGCTTGCTTCTAACTCATTTCTCACGAAACAAGTTATAAACTTCGTTATGCGTCGTTACTGCGACTTTTTAACATCTCGATGACCAAAAAGGTCTATTTCGCCGTTAAAAAATCTTGTGCCTCGCCTAACTCGTTTCTAACTCGTTTCTCGCAAACCAACGCCTTAGTTTATTCTATCGAGCAAAGCTAACGGCTTGTTCAAGTTGATATAAAGCAAAAAACAAAACTATTAAAAAATAAAAATGAAAAATTTAAAGCGAATAACGATTATATCAGGGCACTACGGTAGTGGCAAAACTAATATTGCCGTTAACCTATCAATCGACCTTAAAAAAGAATTCGATAAAGTAGCCGTTGCCGACCTTGATATCGTAAATCCCTATTTTAGAACTAAAGATAGCATTTTAGAGTTTAAGAAAAACGGAATACGCTTAATCTCTTCCGAGTACGCTGGCACTAACGTAGATATTCCAGCCCTCCCTCAAGAGATGTACGCAATTACTGACGATAGGTCGTACAAAATGATAGTCGACCTCGGCGGTGACGACCGCGGTGCTTTGGCACTCGGCAGGTTAACGCCTAAGATAAAGGAAGAAAACGATTACGATATGTTACTAGTCGTCAATCGTTTCCGCCCGTTAACTCCCGACCTTGAAACAACCGTTACGGTAGCAAGGGAAATCGAGGAGGCGGGTAAACTTAAATTCACGGGGGTAATCAACAACTCAAACCTTGGTGAATTTACAACAAAAGAGGATATCTTAAGTTCTCTTTCCTATGCTGAAGAGATTGCTAAAGCAATGGAAATCCCCGTCGTTCTAACTACTGTTAAAAGGGAGTTTTACGGCGAACTAAAAGGCAAGATAAAAAATCTTTACCCGCTTGATTTGCAAGCGAAGATATAAGGAGAAAACATTATGGCAAAACTTACAATTAACGTTGATAACTGCAAGGGCTGTGGTCTTTGCGTTGACGTTTGTCCCAAAAAAGTTTTGGAACTTTCGCCAAACAAAATCAATAAGAAAGGGCATAAGCCCGTAGAGGCTGTCAGAGAGGCTGACTGTATCGCTTGCGCTTTCTGTGCAACGATGTGCCCCGACTGCATAATCAAAGTAGAAAAGTAATAGAGGTAACAAACTATGGCAAATAAAGTTTTAATGAAAGGTAACGAGGCAATCGCCGAGGCTGCAATCAAAGCAGGTTGTATGCACTATTTCGGCTATCCCATTACTCCGCAAACTGAAATCGCTGCATACATGGCAAAGCGTATGCCTAAAATAGGCGGTACTTTCTTACAAGCGGAGAGTGAAATCGCGGCAATCAATATGGTTTACGGCGTTTCCGCCGCTGGCTATAGGGTAATGACAAGCTCCTCAAGCCCGGGAATTTCCTTAAAGAGTGAGGGTATTTCCTACTTGGCAGGTGCTGACCTTCCCGCTGTTATCATAAACGTTCAGCGTGGCGGTCCTGGTCTTGGCGGTATTCAACCCAGCCAGTCCGACTATTTCCAAGCTACTAAGGGTGGCGGTCACGGTGACTTCCACTTGATAGTACTCGCTCCGGGTAGCGTTCAAGAAATGGCGTCCTTAACGGTAAAGGGTTTTGAGCTTGCCGATAAGTACAGAATGCCTGCAATGATACTTGCCGACGGTACTATGGGTCAAATGATGGAGCCCGTTGAACTTGATTTCGACGTTGCGCCCGCACCCGAAAAGCCTTGGGCAACTAACGGCACTAAAATGCAGAGAAAGCACAATATCGTAAACAGCTTATCGCTTATTCCCGAAGAGCTTGAAAAGTTCAACTTTAAAAGATTTGAAAGATACAAGCTCGTTGAGGAAAACGAGGCTATGTACGAGGAATATAAAACCGAGGATGCGGATATTTTGGTTACTGCATACGGCATTGCGTCAAGAGTTACCAAAAACGCCGTTGACGAGGCGAGAAAGAAGGGTATAAAGGTAGGTCTTATCCGTCCTATTACGGTATGGCCTTTCCCCAAAAAGCCGTTTGAAAAAATGGCTGAGAAAGTTAAGCATATCGTATGCGTAGAACTTTCAATGGGTCAAATGATTGAAGACGTTAAGCTTGCGGTTTCCTGCAAAGTACCCGTTACTTTGTGTAACCGCGCAGGCGGTATGATACCGTCAACCGAGCAAATTCTTGCTGAAATCGAAAAGTATGCAAAGGGGGAATAAGAGATGGTAGTATTTGATAAACCTAAGTCACTTGCTGATATTTCAATGCACTATTGCCCCGGCTGTACTCACGGTATAGTTCACCGCTTAGTTGCCGAGGTTATTGACGAGCTTGGCATTGAGGGTAGAACAATCGGTATTGCGCCCGTTGGCTGTTCGGTTATGGCGTATAACTATTTCAACTGCGATATGATAGAGGCCGCTCACGGTAGAGCGCCTGCGGTAGCAACCGGCGTAAAGAGGGCAAATCCCGACGAGCACATCGTTTTCACCTATCAAGGTGACGGTGACTTGGCGTCAATCGGTATGGCTGAAACCGTTCACTCCGCAGCGAGAAACGAAAATATCACGATTATCTTTATAAACAACGCAATTTATGGTATGACGGGCGGTCAAATGGCACCCACCTCTCTTCCTGGTCAGGTAACTCAAACCTCTCCCTACGGTAGAGATGTAAACGCTTGCGGTTACCCCGTAAGAGTGTGCGAAATGCTTGCAACGCTTGACGGTCCTGAATATCTTGAAAGGGTTATCGTAAACAGCGTAAAAGCTGTTAGAAACGCTAACAAGGCAATCAAAAAAGCCTTCCAAAACCAAATTGACAAGAAAGGCTTTTCACTTGTAGAAGTTCTTTCTACTTGTCCTACTAACTGGGGTATGACTCCTAAGGACGCGCTCAAGTGGGTTGACGAAAAAATGATACCTTATTATCCCTTAGGCGTTTATAAAGACAGAAGTGCAAAGGAGAATAAGTAATATGAAAACGACGAAATATTTATTTTCCGGCTTTGGCGGACAGGGCATACTTTTCTCGGGTAAATTCTTAGCGTATAAGGGATTGACCGAAGATAAAAACGTAAGCTGGCTTCCCTCCTACGGCCCTGAAATGCGCGGTGGCACGGCAAGCTGTTCGGTAATTATAAGCGATGAGAGTATCGGCTCTCCCATCATTGATAAAACGGACGTTTTAGTTGCAATGAACCTTCCCTCTCTCGATAAGTTCGAGGGGACTGTAAAGGCTGGCGGTACTATCATTTTAGATAGCACCTTGATTGAAAGAAAGGTTGAAAGGACTGACGTTAACGTTATTTATCTTCCTGCAACCCGTTTGGCAAGCGAAAACAACTGTCCTACGCTCGCAAACATGATTATCGTTGGTAAACTTTTAAAAGTAACCGGTGAATACGATGATGCTACGATTGACGCAACGCTTAAAAAGGTAATTTCCGCTAAGCATGCTGATATGCTTGACGTCAACAAGAAAGCAATGGAAATAGGAGCAAATTATGGAGATTAAAATAGTTAAAACTGCTGATAAAAAAGTAAAGCCTCAAGACAACGTTTTGGGTTTTGGCAAATATTTTTCCGACCATATGGCTATGATGACTTGGTCGGCTGAAAAGGGTTGGCACAACGCGAGAATAGTTCCGTTTGCGAACTTATCTATCCACCCTGCAAGCACCGTACTTCACTACGGCGCTGAAATTTTCGAGGGCTTAAAGGCTTATAGAAGAGAGGACGGTGGCGTTCAAATGTTCAGACCCATGGAGAACGTTAGAAGACTTAATCGTTCGGCTGAAAGGCTTTGCCTTCCCACTATCCCCGAGGATATGGCGTTTGAACTTCTCACCAAGTTTGTAGAGGTTGAACAGGAGTGGACGCCTTCTAGTGCAGGCACTTCCCTCTACTTAAGACCGTTTATGTTCGGTAACGATGAAACTTTAGGTGTTCACTCGGTACACAACGCGGAATTCGTAATCATTGCATCTCCCGTTGGCAGTTATTATAAAGAGGGTATTAATCCCGTTAAAATTATGATAGAGAGTGAAGACGTAAGAGCCGTTCGCGGTGGCACGGGTTACGCTAAGTGCGGTGGTAACTACGCTGCGTCCACGAGGGCAGGTAAGCGCGCTGAGGATAAGGGTTATTCTCAAGTATTGTGGCTTGACGGTGTTGAGAGAAAATACATCGAAGAAGTTGGCGCTATGAACGTTATGTTCAAAATTGACGGCAAGATTGTAACCCCCAAGCTCACCGGTTCAATTCTTCCGGGTATTACCAGAATGAGCTGTATCGAAGTGTTAAAGAGCAAGGGCTTTACCGTTGAAGAAAGGCTTTTATCCGTTGACGAGCTTTTAGATGCTATGAAGACTGGTAAACTCGAAGAGGCTTTCGGTTGCGGTACTGCAGCCGTTGTATCTCCTATCGGCGAACTTATGTACGAGGGTGAAAAATACACCGTATCCGGTGGAAAAATCGGCGAAGTAACTCAAATGCTTTACGATACCTTAACTGGTATTCAATGGGGTAGGGTTGAGGATAGTTTCGGTTGGATTTATAAGATTTAAAAAAGTGAGGCGGAAGCCTCACTTTTTTAAGTGATATGCAAACTTAGTTTGCGTGATATTCGCCTCACGGCGAGTGCTATTCATTACTTAGTAATGAGTGATATGCAATACTAATGTATTGCGTTGAGGATTTATCCATGTAAAACTTTTGCGGTAGCAAAAAATACCACTGCGTAAGCAATATCACTCGGCAACGCCGAATATCACTTGCTATAAAGCAAACACCACTAAAAAAGGCGTGGAAATTTTTCCACGCTTTTTTACTTGTTTACTTTGTTAACGTCTGCTAAGTTTTTTTGTAAGATAATATAAACAAAACGTTTAATTTTGTTCTTCGTAATAGTAAGAATAATCTATGCCTTTCATAAAAATTTCGCGATCATTTATCTTGTCGGTCAAAGCGTTTTCAATAAGAATTAATATGTCATTATAATCAACAACGCTTAATTTCATTGCATTTAAATATTCCGTTTTATCGATTTTGCTCCAGTCAACGCATTTAGCAAGATTTTTCTTTAGGATAAGGTCTAACCAAATTCTCGTTGTTCTGCCGTTTCCCTCCATAAAAGGATGGGCAACGTTCATCTCAACGTATTTTTTTATAATTTGTTCTAAGTTTTCTTCGGGCATTTTTTCGATAGTAGCAAGCGTTTGGTCTAAATAGCCCACACTTGCAAACACGAAACCTCCTTTAGAAATATTCAAGTTTCTAATTTTCCCTGCAAAGTCGTATAAACCACCGAAAAGATATGAATGAATTTGCTGTAAACCGTTTATTGTGCCAACTTCAATATCGCTTATTATTCCGTTTTCAAACATTTCATAAGCCTTATTTTTACTTTGCTCATCGATAGAAGTTCCTTTTAATCTAGCCCACTTTAAAAACACGTCGGTTTTTTTATTAGGAAGGATTGCCATAAGCAAAGTTAACCCGTCGTCATCTATAACGTCACTCAAATATCTCTTTCCGTCGTTAGCTGTTAATTTCAGTTGTCTACAAATTGATGACAACTGATTATTCCTGCCTTTTAGCGTGTTCCAGTATTTGCGAGGGGAAACGCTTAAAGAAAGAGCTTCTATAATATCAACTGCACATAGCCACCAACGAGAAGTTTCTTCATTCCAAACGGAACGAACGGGAATGTTATTAAAAAATCTAATAGAAGTCTTAATCATCTTTGCCCTCGCTAACTATTTCTAATATATCGTCCAAACCACAGTCAAGAGCGTGGCATATTTTAAAAAGAATATCCATATGCACGGTTTCATTTCTACCAAGCTTTGCCATAGCGGTTGTCGTAATGCCAGCTTTTAAGCGTAGGTCTTCTTTTCGCATGTCTTTATCAATAAGGAGTTTCCATAATTTTTTATAACTTGCAGCCATTTTTTCATTTCCTAAAAATTAGTTTATAAGTAACTTCAACAATTATATCATGTAAAAAAAATTTTATCAAGATATTCTCTAATATTTAGAGAAATGTAATTTTTTAAATTTAATCTTTACAGCGCCACAAGGCGCGATTTAATTTAAAAAATAAGCCCTGTTTTTACTTGTTTACTTTTGTTAATTAAAAAGTTTGTTTTTGTTTATTTACATATCTATAATTTATATGTATAATAGTTATATCTAATTATATAAGAGGTACGATATGAGTGGACAAAAGTTTAAAAAAGATGCTACCAAGCTTTTAACAAAGCATCCTGAGCCTGTTATGCACGTTGATGATTTCCCAGGCATTGCTCAGCTTTATAACCCTGCGGTTGTAAAATACAACGGAGAATTCATTATGCTCGTATCCGTTGTTGATTACGCGGCGGACGGTGAGGGGACTGACGTTGGCGAAACTCGTATTGCAAGGAGTAAAGACGGTATTCATTTTACTCTTTCCGATAAAAACTTTATAACTATGCCAGATAAAGAGCCTTTCAATATGGTAAAGCACTTTATCGATAACCGCATAACTAAAATTGACGATACCTATTATATCGTAACTCCCGTTATGATGAAAGGTGGTTGGCTTTCTCCCGTAGGGCTTTTGGGTAAAACTACTGATTTTACCTCCTACGAGCCTATTTCTATAATTACCGCGCCGAGAAATCGCGGTTGTAGCATATTCCCCGAAAAAATAAACGGAATGTACTATAAGCTCGATAGACCTTACGATTATCCCTCCACTTGTAGTGGCGAGATTTGGATAAGCGAGTCGCCCGACCTTATTCACTGGGGTAATTTCCGCCCCGTATTAAAGCAGGGCTATAAGTTTTGGAATACCGTTAAAATCGGTCCTACCCCTGCAATCAAAACGGAAAAAGGCTGGCTTGATATTATTCACGGCGTAGCGTCAACCGCTTGCGGAACGTATTATTATATGGGAGCAATACTTTTAGACCTCAACGAGCCTTGGAAGGTTATAGGCAAAACTTCGAGTTATCTTATGATGCCTGAAAAGGAGTACGAACTCCACGGCAACAGCGATAACTCTGTATTCCCATGCACCCCGTACGCCGATTACGAAACGGATACCTTATACGTTTATTACGGCGCAGCTGACCGTGCAATAGGCTTGGCAACGGGCAAGATTTCTGAAATTGTAGACGCGTGCTTAGAGGGTATTTAATCTATGGTTATAAACACGCAAAACGCAAGTGGCGTTGAGGTTATAAACGCCGTTCAAAATAGAAAAATCGTTTGTGCCTTTCACGATATTGACGGAACGCACTCTCTAATTCGCAACTGGCCACCAGTTATGAGCAGGGTGCTTTTCGATACCGCGGTAAACGGCATACCCAAAAATTTAACGAGTGAGGAAAACATTAACCGTTTAGTATCCTTGTGTGGCGTTGAGCCGTTAGAGGAAACGGATAAGTTTTGCATTGAGAGTGCAGGGCTTTCTGCGCTCACTCAAATGGAATGGGCAATTCGTAGAAATCAAGAGCTTAAAAACGGCGAGTACAGTAGTGAAACAAACTCAAAAATAATAAAGCTTATATGGAACGGCGAGGAAAAATTTGAAGATTTTAACGAGCCTGAGGAGTATTTATCCTATTTAAAAGAGGTAACTCCCAAGCTGTTTTGGGTTTACGAGCAAGTTCTAAACAGGTTTTGTAGGGACTATAATTTAAAGAGGGCAAAACAATCCCCCGAAGAATTTTTAGTTAAAGGCTCTAAGGAGTTTATGGAGTTTTTACACAGTAATGGCGTTAAAAACTATTTCGTTACGGGCGCTGTTGTAGATAAGAGCATAACTCCGCCTATGGGCATGTACGAAGAGGTTTTAGGGCTCGGCTTTGAGATAGGCGAGGGAAAGGTTGTAGAAGATATTTTAGGCTCTACTTGGGAGGAAAAAATCCCTAAGGACGAGGTTATGTTCCGTTTAGTAAAGGAGCTTGGCGTAAGCGGTGAAAACGTTTTAGTGGTAGGAGACGGCAGGAGTGAGATATCGGCTGGCGTAAAACTCGGTGCTGTAACGATGAGCGTTTTACCAAAGACGGCAACTCGCCAGCGCGAACTCCACAAGGAGCTTGGAACTAACGTAATAATCACCGATTATAGCTCTAAAGAACTTAAAAAAATTTTTTAAAACCCCTTAAAAAAAATTGACAACGGAAAAAAATGTTGATACAATAATCGTAATTTAATTATTTACCATAAATGCAAAGATGGAATTATTATAAATTCGTTGGTCGCTTTCAGAGAGTTGGCGGTTGGTGTGAGTCAATAGGGCTGGGTTTATAAGTCTCGTTCCGGAGCAGAGTCATTGAACTAATAGTAGGTGGCTACGGCTTGCCCCGTTACCAAGGCATAGAGTTTGTTGGAACTCGACTGAGCCTAAACACAGTTTAGGGAAATAGGGTGGTACCACGATATTAATAACGTCGTCCCTAGATTTGCTTTATTTGCAAATCTAGGGTTTTTTAATCCGTTATTTACGGCATTATGCGTCGTTTCTGCTTAGTCAATAGACTTCGGTGACCACCAAGGTCAACCTCAGCCTATTGACTTCGCGAGCCTCGCCTAATACCGCAACTAACGTCTTAAAATAGTTGTAATTAGCAGTTATTTCTAACTAT
>JAFQEV010000002.1 GCA_017398825.1 Clostridia bacterium | reverse complement strand
TATAAAAACGGAGACAAAATACAAAATGCGATAAAAAAGCGATTTAAGCTAAGGAGAAAAAAGCTTGAGAGTAATACTGCACGCAGATTTGAATAACTTCTACGCGAGCGTAGAAACCAAGTTAAACCCCGAACTCGCGGGTAAAAACGTTGGCGTGTGCGGTAACGTGGAAAACAGGCACGGAATAATTCTTGCCAAGTCCGAGGGTGCAAAAAAGCTCGGCGTTAAAACAGGCATGACGATAAACGATGCCAAGCACCTTTGCCCCGATATAGTTTTAGTTGAGGCAAAACACTCTCATTACACGGCGTATTCAAAACTCGTAAAAGATATTTATCGCGATTATACTGATAGGATAGAGTCTTTCGGTATTGACGAGTGCTGGCTTGACGTAACTGAATCGGTTAAACTTTTCGGTAGCGGTGAAAAAATAGCCGATACTATTCGCGAAAGGGTAAAAAACGAAATAGGTTTAACCGTTTCCGTAGGTGTTAGCTTTAATAAAGTATTTGCAAAGCTTGGTTCTGATTTAAAAAAGCCTGATGGAACGACGGTTATTTCAGTTGATAATTATAAGCAAAAGGTGTGGCAACTTCCCGTTGAGGACTTGCTTTTCGTTGGAAAATCAACGGCGCAAAAGCTCAAGAAAATCAATGTAAAAACTATAGGCGACTTAGCTAGAATAGACGTTTTGTATTTAGAAAAGCATTTTGGTAAATGGGGTGTAACGCTTAGCGATTACGCTAATGGTAAAGATGATGCACCCGTGTTAAAAGACGCTGAGTCAACCGAGATTAAATCGGTTGGCAACTCGATAACCTCGTATCGTGATTTAACAACGATAGAGGACGTTAAGATTATGTTTACCGCGCTTTCCGAAACAGTATCGTCTCGAGTTATATCGTACGGGCTTGGTAGTGCAACCACGTTATCGATATATGTAAGAGATAGCTTTTTAAATTCTTCGACTAGGCAGGGCAGACTTCACGAGCCGTCGGTACTTCCGGAAGATTTTAAAAATTTCGCGATAGAATTGTTTAATAGAAACTACGATTTAAGCGTTGGTATAAGAACGATAGGTTTATCCGTTTCTGGCTTTGACGATAGCGCTCGTCAAATATCGCTCGACGGTGATTTTTACGAAAAGAAATTAAAACTCAACGGTGCAATTTCCGATATTAAAGGAAAATATGGCAATCAAAGTGTTGTAAAAGGCATTGTTTTAAAAGATAAAAAACTCGTGCGTGACGACGGCGAGGGGACGAGCCTTGATAGATTTGATCTTTAACGGCGTTCAAACGCTTGATATATTTTGCTTTATATGATATAATCATATAAATAAGTTTTAACGGAGTTTAAAATGGTAGACGGTAAAAAGTTAATTGAAAAGCTCTTAATTTACGCTGACGCATTTTTAGGTCTTAACGCGTTAGACGTTATTTATTTTAGAAACGTTTTATTAAATCTTTTCGGTTTATCTTCCAAATCAAAAGAGAAAATTACTGAAAAACTTAAAGAAGAAATACGCGCAATGGAAGTCCCCGACCTTCTTATTGAGGAAATTATGTCGTATGCTTTAGAAAACGATATTTGCTCGAACGAAGTAGAGGCTGACCTTTTTGCTAATTACGTATTTGGTATTTTAACGCCAAAGCCGTCGGAAATAAACAGCATGTTTATGTCCTTAAAGGAAAAACTCGGTTCTCAAACTGCGTGTGATTATCTTTACAACTTGAGCATTAAAAATTACTACATAAGAAAGACCGCTATTGACAAAAACGTTAAGTGGGATGCGGATAAGCTTTCCATTCCCCTTGAAATTACTATCAACTTAAGCAAGCCCGAAAAAAACAACAAGGATATCGCAAAGCTCCTTACTGCTCCTAAGGGCGATAAATATCCCGAGTGCAATCTTTGTAAAGAAAACGAGGGTTTTTACGGCACGCTTACGCACCCTGCGCGCTCTAACTTAAGAACCGTTTCGCTAACGCTCGGCGGTGAAGAGTGGGCTATGCAATATTCCCCGTATCTTTATTTTGACGAACATTGCATACTCTTTAGCAAAACTCACACTCCCATGTGTATTAGTGGAAAAACTGTTGAGAGGCTTTTCGATTTTATCGAGCTTTTCCCAGCATACTTCTTAGGCTCTAATTCCGATCTTCCTATCGTTGGCGGTTCAATCCTTAATCACGAGCATTATCAGGGCGGTAAACACCTTATGCCTTTACAAAAAGCAAAGGCACTTAAAACTCTTGCTTGTGCTGATTATCCTGACACTCAGGTTGAAATCGTTGATTTCTACAACTCGGTAGTTAGAATAAGCGGATTTAATAGAAATACCGTTCAAGAGCTTGCAACTAAAGTTATAAACGGCTGGAAATCGTATACTGATGAAAGCGTTAATATTATCGCCGAGGAAAACGGCGTAAAACACAATACCGTAACTCCTATTGCAAGGTTCTTGCCTGATAGTAGGTACTGTATTGATTTAATTCTTCGCAACAATCTAACTAGCGAGGAATATCCTGATGGCATTTATCACGCTCACCCGGAATATCACAACATCAAAAAAGAGGGTATAGGCTTAATTGAGGCTATGGGTTTATATATTCTCCCTGCAAGGCTCAAACGTCAGTTTGGAGCTATAGCCGAGATTTTAGCTAAAAAAGTTGAGTACGATAAAACCGCCATTTCTAATCCCGAGCACGATTTATACGTTCATAGGGATATGATAGATTATCTCGTTACAAAAAATCCAAGAGTAAAGGATTTGAAGAAGGCTAACGCGATAATTACCGAGCACGTAAACGGCGTATGCGCTAATATTTTGTACAATACGTCGGTATTTGCGAAAGATAGCAAAGGCTCTCTTGCGTTCAGCAAGTTCCTTTCCACTTGTGGTATCAAATAATTAAGGCGGACGTATCTGTCCGCTTTTATTTTTAGCTTTACAATTTTGGTGAAAAATAAGAAAAATTTCGATAAAAAGTATTGCAAAGACATAATAATTATTATATAATTATTAGGAAATACGTTATGGAGGCAAGTATGAATAATATTGATTTACTCAAAACTCGAAAGGCTGAAATGAGCGAAAAAACGGCTGACGTTAAAAAAGACGTTTTTAAGGTTATTGACGAGGGTAGTTTCGTTGAACTCAACACTTTCAGTTTTGCAAAAAATGAGTTTTACGGTAGTGACGTTGACGGGCTTGGTGTCGTAACCGGATATGCAACGGTTGACGGTTTTCCTGTATACGTTGTTGCTCAAAACTATAAAGTATTAGACGGAGGTCTTTCAAAGGCAGGCTGTGATAAAATTTGCGAATGCCTTGATAAAGCCTACGATTCTAAAGTTCCCGTTATTTATTTGTTAAACAGCAAAGGCGTTCAAGTTGGCGAGGGAGTAGCAGTTCTCGAGGGAATTGCCAACGTTTTAAGATACTCCAACGAACTTAAGGGTGTTGCACCTCAAATAGCAATCGCCACGGGTGACGTTTTGGGTTCTTCCGCAATTTTAGCAGACAATGCTGATTTTACTTTCGTTGTAGGAAACGCGTGCGTTGCATACGCAAGCCCTGCAGTTCTTTCGGCATCTAAGGGCGGAGAGAGCAAGGAAACTGTTTCCAAAGCTAAAAACGGCTTAAAGACTTTTGAAGTTGGTTCTCTCGATGAGGTTAAAGCTAAAGTTTTAGCAGTTTTAACTACTTTGCATAAGTATTCTGATTTCCAAGTTGATACGGGGGACGATTTTAATAGAAACGCTCCTTATCTTAACGCAAACGTTGACGTTGAAGGGCTTATTAGCGCCACCTTTGATAACGGCTCGTTTATCAAGATGAACGAGGGTTACGTTGACGACGTTACCGTTGGTATAGGTAGGGTAGGCGGTATCGCAACCGCAGGTATCGTAATGGGCGGTGGCGAAAACGGCGTTGATATTACTTTAGACGTTGTTTTGAAGATTAAGAATTTTGTTAACTTTGTAAACGATAACGAACTCCCCGTTGTGTTCTTCGTTAACTCTAACGGCTTAAAACTCGATGCTTGCACTTGCAATACGGCGGTTATTACCGAGCTTATGAACGCGCTTGACGGTTTGTCTTCCTTAAAGCGTATAACCGTAGTTTATAACAAGGCAATCGGTTTAGGTTATTCGGCGTTCGTATCAAAGGCATTTGGTAGCGATTACGTGTATGCTTTAGCAGGTTCTAAAATTTCTCTTTTAGATGGTTATGCAGGCATAGCAACGACGTTTGGCACGGTTGACGGCGAAAAGGTTAATGAACTCAATGAGAAATACGTTGAGTTGCAAGATAGCTTTAACAGTGCAAAACTCGGTTGCGTGGATAACGTGATTGAACCTGAGTTCGTTCGTCAATACGTAATATCCGCACTACAAATGATACTTAATTAAGGAGAAACTACATGGATAATCCTATTGTAAACGGCTTATTCGTTTTCGTTCTCGGCATTTCAGTAGTGTTTTTAGGTATGATAATTATCGTTCTTTCGGTAAGTATTTGCGGTAAACTTATGAATAAGACTGCAAATCCGCCTAAAAAGGAAGAGGTAGTTGCACAACCTATTAAAACTGAGCCTGTAGAAGATAAAAACGAAGAAATTCCTACACACGTAAAAGCAGCGATAATAGCGGCAATATCCGCATATTATTTTAACCAAAAGTCCGATTGTGACTTTATAGTAAGAAAGATTAGAAGATTTTAAGGAGAATATATAAAATGCGTAAATTTATCGTAACCATAGAAGGAAAACAATATGAGGTAGGCGTTGAAGAGGTTGGTGCAGTTTCTGCTCCCGCTCCGGTAGTAACCGAGGTAAAGCCTGCTGCTCCCGTTTCAGCACCCGCTCCCGCAGCTGCTCCTGCACCTGCTGCTCCCAAGGCATCTGCTCCCGTTAACGGAACTAAGATGGAAGCTCCCATGCCCGGCATGATTAAAGCGTACAAGGTAGCTGAAGGCGCAACCGTTAAGGAAGGCGACGTAATTTTAGTTTTAGAGGCTATGAAGATGGATAACGATATAACTGCCGTATGCGGTGGTGTAGTATCCTTTAAGGCTGCCGTTGGTTCTAACGTTAATACCGGCGACGTAATGGCGGTTATCGGTTAATAGGAGAACTTTATGCTCGATTTATTCTCGTTATGCGCAGGGTTCGGGCAGGAAATAGGTCAGGCTATCACTAATCTTTGGCACAGCACGGGTGTATATTCGCTATTTGGCGGTGATGCTAACTGGCAAAATATAGTGATGATACTTATTTCCTTCGTTCTTGTATACCTTGCAATAGTTAAGAAATTTGAACCTTTATTGCTACTTCCGATAGCGTTTGGTATATTTATCGTAAATATTCCCGGCGCTTACAGGATATTGTTTGGTGAAAAGGGCTTTATCGTTTCAGATAGCGTGACTAACGTTGAGGTTGCGCGCGGTACTTTAGATGAAATCGCGTCAATTTTAAAATTGCCACAGACCTCGTTTAAAGACGCGGAGGCTTTTGTTGAATACACAAGAGAATTCCTTAGTAAAAACGTTGTGACCATAGGCAATAGCAATCCCTATCCTATCGGAACGTTAGAAATTTCAACCGAACAGGTTATCGGTAATTACGGTTTATTCTATTACATCTATAAGGGTGTTGACTGGGTTATCTTCCCCCCGATTATCTTCCTTGGAATCGGCACGATGACTGACTTTGGTCCGCTTATTGCAAACCCCAAGAGTATGCTTATAGGCGCTGCTGCTCAGCTTGGTATTTTTATTACCTATTTTGGTGCAAGGCTTTTAGGCTTTTCGGGTTCTGAGGCAGGTGCGATAGGTATTATCGGTGGTGCTGACGGTCCTACGGCAATTTACGTAACTAACAAACTTGCTCCCGATTTGCTCCCCGCAATAGCAATCGCAGCATACTCTTATATGGCGCTTATTCCGCTAATTCAAAAGCCTATTATGCGACTTTTGACTACGGAAAAGGAAAGAAAAATCAAAATGAAACAGTTAAGGCGAGTTTCTAAAGTGGAAAAAATTATATTCCCCTTACTCGTTACGTTAGTAGTTGGTTTAATTCTTCCCGACGCTATACCTCTTTTGGGTATGTTAATGTTTGGCAACCTTATGAAAGAATCTGGTGTTACTGAAAGGCTTGTAACTACGGCGTCAAACGGTCTTATGAACACGATAACTATATTCTTAGGCTTAATGGTGGGCTCTAAGGCGGTAGGTAAGGTGTTCTTATCGCTCGACACGATTATGATTATATGTCTTGGATTGTTTGCATTTATGCTCGGCACAGTTGGCGGTTTATTAGTTGCTAAACTTATGAACAAGCTTTCGGGCGGTAAAATCAATCCTCTTATCGGTTCGGCAGGCGTATCGGCTGTTCCGATGGCTGCGAGAATTTCGCAAGACGTGGGCCGTGAGGCTGACCCCAACAACCACTTACTCATGCACGCAATGGGTCCCAACGTAGCAGGCGTTATAGGTTCTGCAATCGCTGCGGGCGTACTACTTGCAATGTGCGGTTAATCTTAGGAGAAAATTATGGCTAAAAAAGTTTTAATTACAGAAACCATTTTGCGTGACGCGCACCAGTCTCAAGCTGCAACGCGTATGCGTATTGACGAAATGATTCCGATGCTCGAGCAACTCGACGATATCGGATACTATTCACTCGAGGGTTGGGGCGGTGCAACTTTCGATAGCTGTTTGCGCTTTTTGAACGAAGACCCGTGGGAAAGACTTCGCACCCTTCGTAAACACATCAAGAAAACACCTATTCAAATGTTACTTCGCGGTCAAAACCTTTTAGGTTATAAGCACTACGCAGACGACGTTGTTGATAAGTTTGTAGAGGCATCTATTCGCAACGGTATCGGCGTTATAAGAGTTTTCGACGCGCTTAACGACGAGAGAAATTTAGAGTGCGCGATGAACGCAATTAACAAGTATAAAGGCGATTACGGCGCTGTATGTGAGGCAACTATTTGCTATACTACTAGCCCCGTTCACACCAACGAATACTTTATTAAAAAGGCCAAAACGCTCGAACAAATGGGCGCGGATAATATCTGCTTAAAAGATATGTCTAACATAATTCTTCCTTATACCACTTACGAGCTTATTAAGGGTATGAAGAAGGTGTTAAAGCCTACCACTAAAATTCACCTCCACACTCACAATACAACTGGTACTGGTGAAATGGTTTACCTCAAAGCTATCGAGGCGGGCTGTGATATCGTTGACTGTGCGTTATCTGCAATGGGTAACGGTACGAGCCAACCTGCAACCGAGCCTTTCGTTGCAACTTTAAAGGGAACTGAATACGATACCGGTATTGATATTGAAAAGCTCGTTCCCATCAACGAGCACTTTAAAAAAGTTTCCGAGCGTTTGGAAAAAGACGGTATACTCAATCCTAAGGTTAGAGGTATTGACGTTAATACTCTTATTTACCAAGTACCCGGCGGTATGCTTTCGAACCTTATGTCACAGCTTAAGCAAGCAGGCAAGCTCGATAAGCTTAACGAGTGCTTAGCTGAAGTTCCCAATGTTAGAAAAGACGCTGGATATCCTCCTCTCGTAACCCCGTCCTCTCAAATTGTAGGAACGCAGGCCGTTCTTAATATTTTGCAGAACGAGCGTTATAAGATGGTTACAAAGGAGTTTAAAGCTCTTATGAAGGGTGAGTACGGCAAGCTTATCGGCGAGCCCGACCCCGAAATCTTAAAGAAGGTGGTAGGTAATGAAAAGAGAATTACTTACCGTCCTGCTGACGATATCGCACCCGAATATGAAAAATTCAAAGAAGAAATGAAGGAGTATTACACTCAGGAAGAAGACGTGCTTTCTTACGCACTCTTTAACCAAGTTGCAATCAACTTCTTTAAATACAGACTTGCAAGAGATAAAAAGGTCGATGCAGACGCTGCTAAAACCGAGGTTTATCCCGTTTAATAATGAATATTTTAGTTTGTAACGACGATGGAATTTTTAGCGAGGGTATTTTAACTCTCGCTAATATTCTTAAAGAAAAACATCAAATAACCGTATTTGCTCCGACGGGTAACCGATCGGGCTTTTCGCGTTCAATGTCCTTTCATAAAGACTTGGAAATTAGAAAAGTTGACGCGATTTCGGGCGTTGAATGTTATTCGGTATCGGGAACTCCGTCAGATTGCGTAAAATTCGCCGTTACAGCGTTTGATAAGAAGTTTGATTTAGTCGTTTCGGGTATAAACGGCGGTCCAAATCTTGGTAGTGATATATTCTACAGTGGAACTGTTAACGCTTGCTTTGAGGCAAACGTTGAAAATATCCCTGCGATAGCATTTTCAAACGTAGCGCTATCAAATTTTAATTTCAAAGAAAACGCTAAAACTATAAATGCAATAATTGATAACCTTATAAAGTTATCGAGTGGCAAATACGTTTTGAACGTTAATATGCCAAATTTACCGTTTAGTGAGGTTAAAGGCGTTAAGCTTTGCCCCGCTGGCGTTTGCAAGTATTCGGACGGTTACGTATCGACTGGCGACGGGGTTTATAGGCTTATAGGCGAGCCCATTAAGCCAACTGAGGCAGATTTTGGAACGGACGTTTATTATTCGGCAAAAGGCTACGTTACGGTATCTCCGCTTTCTCCAAGAGTTAATAATGTGGAGGTTTTAAAAGATTTAGAGGATATAAAGTTTTAATGAGGGTTATAGTTATAGGTGGTGGCGCCTCCGGTATGATTAGCGCTATCATGCAAAAGAGCTTAGGGTTTGAAGTTACCATGATTGAAAGGAATGAAAAACTCGGCAAAAAACTTTATATTACTGGCAAAGGTAGGTGCAACCTTACAAACGATTGTAGTAAAGAGGAATTTTTACAAAACGTCGTTTCTAATCCTAAGTTTATGCTGAGCAGTATAAACACCTTTTCGCCAAGCGATACAATGAGTTTCTTTGAAGAGCTCGGGCTTAAATTAAAGGTTGAAAGAGGTAATAGGGTATTTCCCTTATCCGATAAATCGAGTGACGTTATTAAGGCGTTACAAACCCGCCTCGAAAAACTCTCCGTTGATATAAAGCTTAATGAAACGGTTTTATCGATAAAGACTGAAAACGGCAAGATTTTGGGTGTTGTTACGGATAAAGGCGAATACTTAGCCGATAAGGTTATAGTGGCTACGGGTGGCATTACTTATCCGTCAACAGGTTCTCGAGGTGACGGTTATGAATTTGCAAGGTCAGTTGGGCATACTGTTACCGATTTATATCCGTCGCTATGCGGTTTAAATTTGAAAGGTGAAGAATATAAAGCGTTACAAGGCTTAACCTTGAAAAACGTTAAACTAACTGCAACTCAAAACGGAAAGGAGATATATTCCGAGCAGGGCGAAATGTTATTTACTCACTATGGGATATCTGGTCCGCTCGTATTAACTTGCTCGGCGTTGCTTGCAAGGCGAAATTTAAGCGGTGTAACCGTTTCAATAGATTTAAAGCCTGCGCTTAGCGACAAACAGCTTGACGATAGAATATTAAGAGATTTTTCTCTAAACAAAAACAAAGAGTTTAAAAATTCCCTCGATGCACTTTTGCCAAAAGCAATAATTCCGCTTGTTATCAAGCGTGCAAAAATACCAGAATACAAAAAGATTTCTATAATAACGGCAAAAGAGCGTGAGAGTTTATTAACTGCTTTAAAATCACTCAGTTTTGACGTTTTAAGTCTTCGTGGAGTAAACGAGGCGGTAATTACGTCGGGAGGCGTTTCCGTTAAGGAGATTAATCCCAAAACTATGGAAAGTAAACTTATAGACGGGCTTTATTTCGTTGGAGAGGTGTTGGACGTTGACGCGTTCACCGGAGGTTTTAATCTCCAAATAGCTTTCTCTACGGGATACTCGGCAGGAATACAGGAGTAAACTATGATAAATATAGCGTTAGACGGGCCTGCCGGTAGCGGTAAATCAACCGTTGCCAAGGCAATCTCAAAAAAACTCAATATATTATACCTTGATACAGGCGCAATGTATAGAGCGTTCGGTTTAATGGCGTATAGGACGAATACCGATGCAAAGGACGAAGAGGCTGTTAGAAAAATTCTCCCCCTCGTTGACGTTAGAGTTAAGTACGTTGACGGCGCTCAACGCACCTATCTCGGTGAGGAGGACGTTTCTGAAAAGATACGCGAAAATCACGTTTCTATGCTTGCATCTGCAGTATCGGCTCATCAATGCGTTAGGGAAAAACTCGTTGAACTCCAGCGCGAGATTGCAAAGGGTACGGACTGCGTGTTAGACGGTAGAGATATAGGAACGCACGTTTTGCCAAACGCTAATTATAAGTTTTATATAACCGCGTCGCTTGAAGAAAGAACGGAAAGACGTTACAAGGAGCTTGTTTTAAAAGGGCAATCGGTAGATAAAGAGGCGTTAAAGCAAGAAATTGCAACTCGTGATTATAATGATTCTCACAGAAAATTTGCCCCCCTCCGCCAAGCGGAAGACGC
>JAFQEV010000011.1 GCA_017398825.1 Clostridia bacterium | reverse complement strand
TATATCTTGTAGCGTTTCTAAAGTGTGGGGCTTTGGGTGCATTAAAATCAAATCGCCAGCCTTTACGTTCTTAGTTGCGCGGGAAAGTATAACCGATCTATCGCTATCGCGCCAGTCGATTGTATCTTTTGACCACATAACCGTAGTCATACCAAGCTCACTTGCTACCTTTAGCGCCGTTTTCCCGTACGAGCCGGACGGCGGTGCAAACAAGTTCATTTTGTAGCCCGTAAGCTTATAAACTATGTCGCTACAGTTTTTTATTTCACGATAGTTTGCACTCTCGCTCAAGTTTTTATGGTCTTTGTGAAAATAGCCGTGATTACCAAGTTCAAAACCGCTTTCAATAATCTTTTTTAAAAGCTCGGAGTTATCGTCAGCCCAGCAACCGCCTACGAAAAAGGTTGCCTTTGCTCCGTTTTTAAGCAAAAGCTCCACCATGTCGTTAACGACCTCAGAGTTTTCATAAACGTTTATCATAAGCGCAACGCCACCAGACGAGCTGTCGCCCTGATATATTGCTTGAGGCTCGCCAACCCCCGAAATAGTTACGCTACGCTCGGGTGCAAACCCTACGAGCGCCACCGTTATAATCACGACGGATATAATGAGATTTGTTATTACTGTAATTTTTTTCTTATTCAAAATTAAACTCTCCAACTTATTGTATTTTGGAAAGTATAAGCTTATGAATAATTACCTCGATTTTTTAGGAATAACGTTCACCCTTTCAAAAATTCTGAACAACTCGTCCATTGTTCCCGTAACGATTTCATCGTTAAAGATATAATACATATCGTCACCTATGTAAATGGCAACGCCCTGCTTGTTCTTCTTAACCTTAGTGATATTTCTAATTAAGATAGTTTCGTTTTGAACCTCGCCAGCTTGGGTGGTTACAACTTCAAGTTTTTTCTCCTTAAACGTCATATCGATTTGCAAGTCACCCTTGTCAAGTTGCATTGCGGAAACCGTTTCTCTGTGATTTCTCTTTTGCGCTCTAAAAGTTGAATATATGGGGTAAATCGATGCAAGCATTACCACGCCACCTAAAACTACCGATACCCAGTTTATCTCCTTTGCCTTAAATGAGAAAAATATAGTCAACCCACCGAGCACGAGAAATAAAAGCGAAAACGCTATCGCCGTTGCAAAAGCCTTTCTCATAAAGGTTTTGCTCATCTTGTTTATCTTTTCAATATTGTATTCACAAACTGCTCTTACCATAATTAAAATTCCTTTATTATCTCTTTGAGCGCACCTATATACTGAGTGCTTGCGCTGTGCACGCATTTTGCAAATTCTTCAGCTCCGCCCTCTCCGTCTGACACCGCTTTGATTATAACCGTTGGAACGTTATAACCCTTAGCCGTGAGAAGTATTCCAGCACTTTCCATATCGCACACTTTAGCGCCAAAATCGCCGTATAGCCTTGTTTTTATATCACTATCGCTCACAAATTTATCGGCAGATGCACATATTACCACACTTGAATTCGGCATTGCGCTTTTGCAAATTTCAAGCAAGTTTTCATCAGTTTTGATAAGCGGAGTTTGATAGCCTGGATATTGCCCAACTACAACGTCGTCAATCCCTGACAAGTCGAAATCATAATGAACTACGCCCTCAACGATAACGGTATCTAAAACGCCGACGGTTTTTGTTAAACTTCCGCAAACGCCAAAGTTCATAATTATATCAACTTTGTATTCGCTAATTAAAAGCTGTGTTGCAGCGGAGGCAAAAATTTCACCTATACCACTTTTTATAAGATAGATTTTTTTACCGTAAAGCTCGTAGCCAAACACGGTGAAAGGTCCTTTTACTTCCTCGCTAATACGCTCGCCTACCGTTGATAAAAAGGGAGTTATCTCCTTATCCATCGCAACGACCATACCTATAATTTTAACGTCTTTTCCCATAGCGCACCTTACTTTATAGTTATCTCACCGTTCGTTTTTGCCGAGCTTATTACGTTTAATACCGTAACCTCGGCATCTTTAGTTCCGTCTAACATACGCCTTAAATTATAAGCTAAGTTCAACGCGTTGTTTTCCATAATTAAATCATCTCTTCTCGTTCCCGAGCGATAGAGGTCAATCGAGGGGAAAATTCTCCTCTCGGATAAATCTCTCGATAAGAAAATCTCACAGTTGCCGGTACCTTTAAACTCTTCGTAGATAACCTCGTCCATCTTAGAACCCGTTTCAACGAGCGCGGTGGCAATTATAGTTAAGCTACCGCCACCCTCGATATTTCTCGCCGAGCCGAACAGCGTTTTAGGCTCTTGCAAAGCAATGGGGTCAATACCGCCCGTGAGCGTTTTCCCACTCGACGGCAACACCTCGTTACAAGCCCTTGCAAGCCTAGTTATAGAGTCAAGAAGTAAAACTACGTGCTTGCCGTTTTCAACCTGCCTCTTTGCCTTTTCTATTGCAAGTTTTGCAATTCTTACGTGGCTTTTTGCCTTTTCATCAAAGGTGGAATATAAAAGCTCGCACGATACCGAACGCTTAAAATCGGTAACCTCTTCAGGTCTTTCACCAACTAAAACAACCATAAGATATATATCGTCGTAATTAGCGTCAATAGCCGAGGCAATCTTTTTAACGAGCGTTGTTTTGCCAGCCTTTGGAGGAGCTACGATTAACGCTCTTTGCCCTCTACCTATCGGGCACAATAAATCAACTGCCCTCAAGGATAAATCGTTTACCTTATCGCTTTCAAGCTTTATTTGCTCGGTAGGATAAACGGGCTCAAGCTCAGAAAATTTAACCCTTTCCCCACCGTCAAACCTCTTGCCGTTGATATGTTCTATCATCTTTAGCGAAGGCGCGCCGTTATCTCTTCCGCTCGATGCAACACCCTCTACAAAATCCCCGTCTCTTAAACGGAAATACTTGATTGCCTTTGCCGAAACGTAAACGTCAGTTACAGCGTTTGGCTTAAAGTTTGCACCGCGTAAAAAACCGTGATCGTAATTTTCAGATTTTTCAAAAGTGCCTAAAACGCGAGTTGAATTTTCGCCCGCAACGTAACTATCCAAATCATCAATGGGATTATTCTCAACGGCAATCTCACCGTGCTCGTCAACCTCGTAGTCGGGAACGTTCGCCTTTTTGAGATATTCCTCGTACTTTTCGCGCTTGCTCTTTCTTCCTTGAGTTTTAGGCGTGGGAATAACGCCCTCTTGTATTTTCAAGATGGAAATTATTAAATCTTCTTTCTTTTTATCACCCGGCGTTCCACCAAGTTCGGACAATAACGCCCTAAGGCCGTGAATATTGTACGCTTTATCAAGATATTCTTTCGTGTAGTTCATACTTTTACTCTCCTTGCTCGGAAATAAGGTGAATTATTCCACCCTCACCACTATAAGTAAAGGGGCTATTAACCGCCTTATAGCTTTTGAATTTATTTAAAAATTTATCAACACCGTCAATATCAACCGTTCCGTTTGGAAGGTGATAATGCATGGGAATAACCGCTTTGGGTTTAATCTTCTCAACGTATTCAAACGCTCCGTTATAGTCAACTGTGTACGTTCCGCCAACGGGAATTAAAAGAAGGTCAACGCCTTTTAATTTTTCAATTAATCGCTCGTTTGAATACTCGCCAAGATCGCCTAAAAATGCAACCCTAACCCCGTCCATTTCAAATACTAAAACGGAATTTTTGCCTCTTAGCGCTCCATTTTTTTCATCGTGAAACGTTTGTATAATTTCAAAGGGATAGCCGTTTTTAACCTCGCGCGCACCAAACGCCAAATCCCTATTATTATGGTCGTAATGCTCGTGCGAGCAAAATAGATAATCACTCTCCGTTTTAAACTCTTTAAGCCCTATTCTTTTAAACGGATCTAAAGTGATTGAATAATCATTTCCCACAAACAAAAAATGTGAGTGCCCGAAATATCTTATCTTCATAAAACCTCCACCTTTAAGCTAAGCTCCGTTTCCGCCTCGTTTCCACCCATATCCATAACGTAACGGGAGGATATAGATAACGCCCCGCCATCATCTTTGATAGATAACGCCTTGCAGTCCACCTTGCAATAAATAGGTGCACCAACGGTGTTTATTATAAAGTTAAAAAGCTCGCCGTCTCTTAAGGTAAATGTGTACGAAACGTCACCAACAGCGCTCAGAGTTACCTTATTTTTGAACACGGAAAAAACGTAAGACAGCCCACCCTCTTTTTCAAGCGAAAAAGAAACGCGGTGTGCGCCGTGCTTACTATCAATATTGCCTTGTTTTTGATAAGATGTTGACTGCCCGTCCAAAACGACGGAAAAAAATACGTTACAAACGCTCATAAAAAAAATAAATAGAAAACTGCGGAGAAACCGCAAAAAATAACGCTCTATATAATTTATAACTGATATAGATAGAGCAAAAATAAAAGATGTTAAATAAATTTTAACACCTTTTCGTAAAAATGTAAACATTTTATTCAAAAAAATTCGTTCAAAATTCCAAGCCGTATTTTATAGCTATGGCTTTTGCAACTTTTTTACCGTCCGCCCCGGCGCTCGTTATACCGCCGGCGTACCCACAGCCCTCACCGCAAGGGTAAAGGTTTTCAGCACTTACACTTTGGCAGTTATCTCCCCTTATCACTCTAACGGGCGAGCTCGTTCTACTCTCAACGCCGGTCAAAACCGCGTCGTACACGTCAAAGCCCTTTAACCTTCGCGCCATATCGGTTATGGCAAATTTGAGCGAGGCGTTTATATCGGCTGAAAACAGTTTTGAAACATCAGCCTTTTTAACGCCCATAGGATACGTAGGCTTAACCTTGCCAAACCCCTCGGAATTATTACCCGTTAAATAATCGCCAACCAAAGTTGACGGAGCGCGATAATCTCCACCGCCTAAGATAAAGGCGTTCCTCTCCAAGTCTTTTTGAAATTCAATTCCACCAAACAGTGACGCTCCAAAATCTTTTTTATTAACTTGGCAAATGACAGCCGAGTTGGCATTTTCCCCGTCACGCAAGAAATTACTCATTCCGTTAGTTACAATCGTTTCTTTTTCAGATGCCGACGGCATTACGTAACCGCCCGGGCACATACAAAAGGTAAACACTCCTCTACCGTTAAAGTTAGTGGTGAGCTTATAGTCGGCAACGGGCATTCCTAAAGTTCCTGCAAAACTACCGTACTGCGAAAAGTTTATATCCTTTTGCAAATGCTCTATTCTAAGCCCGACGGCAAAATCCTTGCTCTCCATCATAACGCCACGGCGCTCGAGCATATAATACACGTCCCTCGCGCTGTGCCCTACTGCAAGTACAACCTCGTCAAACACGCGCCTTTCACCGTTTATAGTGACTGATTTTACCTTTCCGTTTAAAATTTCAATATCGCTCAGCTTTGTTGAAAAGAAAACCTTTCCGCCAAGGCGAATTATCTCGTTACGGATATTTTTTACAACGCCCTTAAGTTTATCGCTACCTATATGCGGTTTTTGAAGATAATCTATCTCCGAAGGTGCGCCAAAACTTAAAAAATCATCAATAACCTCTCTTGATAACGCACCGCCAACGCCCGTGTTGAGCTTTCCGTCCGAAAAAGCGCCTGCTCCGCCCTCGCCAAACTGAATATTGCAATCCTCGTCCAAAACGGAAGTCTTTATAAAACTGTCTATAGATTGCGAGCGCTCGTCAACGGCTTTTCCTCGCTCAATAAGCGTTACGTTAAAGCCGTAGCGCTGAAGGTCGAGAGCGCAAAAAAGACCTGCCGGCCCCATTCCCACTACTAATATCTCGGCGGATTTTTTAACCTTGCCGTACACCTTTAACGGCTTTTTGTATTCCTTTAGCGAGAGTTCTACCGAACAGTTATAAAAAATATTTGATTTATCCCTTGCGTCAAGCGATTTTTTTACCAGCTTAAAATACTTAACTTCACTTACGTTGACGCCAGCCTTTTTAGCAGATTTTGCCAAAAGCGCCCTATCATCTTCAAAGGGTTTAATTTTTACGTTTGAAAGCTTTATCATTTTAAATTCTCACTAACGGCAAACGCCGAGCAAAAAGCCCACTTGAGATTAAAACCGCCACAATCCCCGTCAACGTCCAACACCTCACCGCAAGCGTAGAGGTTGGGAACGAGTTTACTCTCTAAGGTGCTTGCATTAAAATCGATAGTATCAATACCGCCCTTAGTAACTTGAGAGGCATCAAAGCCCATAGTTCCCGTTATGCCTATAACGTAGCCCTTAACGCAATCTGCAACCTTTTCAGCATCAAAACTACCTATTAAGGAAGAGAGGCTGGAAATTCCTGAATTTCTAAGCACGGAAGAGGCTATCTTGTTATTCATTATCCCCGATAATAGATATTCGCCTGTAAGATATGGGCAATTTTGCTGTTTGGTTTTGATTAAAGATATAAGTTCAGAGCGTTCAAGCTCGGGGCAAAAATCTACTTTTATACTTGAACTGCTACTTCCAGTCAAATAAGAAGAGAGGTAAAAACAAGCGTTACCGCTAACACCGTAATCGGTAAAGAGCAAATCGCCCAAAGTAGACGAAACCTCGCGACCGTTTACCACGGCAACGGCTTTCACCTTTTGCTTTAAGCCTTTAAGCCCCTTGATTTTAGCAGTATCGGTTTTAAGCTGAACGATAGATGGATAAAGAGGAGTTAGCTCGTGGCCAAGCTCGGTTAAAAGAGAGTACGAGCCACCGTCAGTGCCCAAATGTTTTTGAGATTTTCCACCTACGCAAACGATAACGTTTTCCCCAATCGTTCTTATTCCTTCTAAGGTTGAAATTTCAAACAGCTTGCCTACCTTTTTGATATGGGAAACAGTTGAATTTAATTTGACGTTGACCCCAAGAGAGTTAAGTTTAAACCTAAGCGCATCAACCACCGAAGAGGCTTGCTTGGAAAGGGGGTAAAGCTTATCCCCGTCACACGCAAAAGGAATACCGAGGCGGTTAAAAAACTGCTCGATTTTATCCGAATAGGAATTTATTATAAAATTGTGAAAATTTGCATTTTTGCCGTGGAAATGCGATAAATCGGTGCTAATATTAGATAAATTGCATTGACCATTACCCGTTTGTAATAGCTTTTTGCCAACTCTATCGAGCTTTTCAATAAGGGCAACGCTCTCACCACCAAACCTTTCGGCAAGCATTATCGAGAGGGCAAGCCCTGATGCTCCACCGCCTATAATTACCGCTTTGAAAACGGAAGAATTTTCCCTATTCATTCCCTATTTCTCCTTTATCGTTCTTATTTTAACATTTTTATTATATTTTTGCAATATTTCCATTGACTATTTCATAAAAAAGTATTATCATATTTTTGCAAATACAGAATAATATTAAGGTGTAATATGATAGAGGCAATCAAAAACTTTTTTAAACTGCTCGTTGACAAATATTTTGTTCTAACTTGCGCAATAATCTTGTTGCTCGTAGTGTTAGTATTTTTTCTAATCGTACTCCACTCTAAGCGCAAGAGAGAACGCGCTAAACTCGAGCAAGAGGAATTCAAACAAGAGTCCGTTCAGTCGTTAACCCCGGAGGAGATTGATAATATTTCCAACAACTCCGCAAACCCCGAGGAAGTTAAGCAAGACCTTTTAACACAAGTTGAAGAGGTTAAACAACAGGCAGTCAAAAAATCTGGAGAGAATAAAACTAAAAAGCAACCTAAAAAGGTAGCCGATAAAGAGGCTGAAAATAACGGCGAAGATAAGCAACCCAAAACCGAGAAAAAGCCCACTGCTAAAAAAGCAGTAAAGGCAGAGCCTAAAACCGAGGATAAGCCAGCTGTTAAAAAGACCGCTAAAGCCGAACCTAAAGTTGAGGGAAAGCCCACCGCTAAAAAAGCTAATAAAGCTGAACCCAAAGCCGAAGAAAAGCCAGAAGTTAAAGAGGCTGTTAAGGCTGAACCCAAGGCAGAACAAAAACCTGCGGTTAAAAAGCAGTACACAGGCAAGTGGAAAATCATTCAAGAAGACGATGGGTGCTACGCAGTACTCACCGCGTCTAACGGCGGTACTCTTTTAAAGACTGAAAAGTATAAATCCGTATCAAACGTTAAAAACGGCATTGAAACTATCAAGAAGAATATTGACGGTGGTAATTTTGCAATCAGCATTGATAAGTACGGCCACTATCGCTTTAAGCTTTTTAACCTCTCTAACCGCTTAATTTGCGTGAGTGAAGATTACTCGAGCAAGGCAAAGTGTGAAAGTGGAATTGAATCGGTTAAGCGCTTTGCTAAAACGGCAAGCATTATCCAAGAAGACAAATAATTTAAAACGCCTTCGTTTGAAGGCGTTTTTGTTTACGGTTTAATATTTTCAAGTTCTAAAAGCCATTCGGCTTTATACGCGTCACTCGGCATAGAGAACTCGCCTCTTGGAGATAGCGATACACTACCCACCTTAACGCCGTCCGGCACGCAAGAGCGCTTGAATTGTTGGTTGAAAAATCTGTTGTAAAAATTTTTGAGCCATTTATAAAGCGTTTCAGGTGAATACTCGCCGTCAAACGTCTTTTTAGCAATATAGAATATCTTAGACGGGCTGTAACAACGCCTTATCGCATAGTAAAGGTAAAAATCGTGTAAGGTGTAAGGCCCTACGATATCCTCCGTCTTTTGAGTAATCTCTCCCTCTTTTGCAGGAACGAGCTCGGGGGAAACGGGAGTTGCCAAAACGTCGTCAAGCGTTTGTTTCATAAGCCCTTTGCTCCTTGAACTCTCGTAGCCAACGAGGTATCTGAGCAAGGTTTTGGGAATTGAGGCGTTTACGCCGTACATACTCATATGATCGCCGTTATAGGTTGCCCAGCCGAGTGCAAGTTCGCTCAAGTCACCCGTTCCAACTACTATTCCACCCGTCTTATTCGCGTAATCCATTAAAACCTGCGTTCTCTCACGGGCTTGGCTGTTTTCATAAGTCACGTCCGTTACGGTTGGGTCTTGCCCGATGTCTGAAAAATGAGATAAAACGGAATTTTTAATATTTATTTCCTTAAGCGTTACGCCGAAACCGTTTGCAAGGTTAACTGCGTTGTTTTTCGTTCTCTTAGTCGTTCCAAAACAAGGCATAGTAACTGCGACGATGTCTTTTAAATTGCGGTTTAAAAGCCTCATTGCACGAACGCAAACTATGAGAGCAAGCGTGCTGTCAAGCCCGCCCGAAACGCCCAAGACAACCGTTTTTGCATTGACGTGCTCTATCCTTCTTTTTAAAGCATTTGCCTGAATATCCAAAACGAGCTCGGCACGGCGCTCTATCTCACCCTTGCCACTTGGAACGAACGGATATTTTTCAAACTCGCGAGAAAGGGTGAACTTTTCTGCAATAGAACTAAACTCAACCGTTTCATATTCGCAAGGCGCAAACGCACCTAACTTGTTTTTCATTTTTTCACGGAGCAAAAACTCAACGTCTATATCACTAACGGTAAGCCCTGAAGTAAAAGCTTTACTTTCCTTTAAAAGATTGCCGTTTTCATATATATAATTGCGCCCTGCAAATACGCAATCGGTAGTAGATTCGCCGTAACCAGCCCCTGCAACTACGTAACCAACGTTAATCTTGCGCGTCACAGAACTCAAATCGGCTTTAAAACGCTCGCTACTACCCACCGTTTCCGCAACAGCTGTTAAGCATGCCGATATGGTCACCTTGTTTGCAATGGAATTTATAAAGGGATTTATAGCGCTAACGTTTCCACTAAATTCCACGGTAAATGAAAAGTTCGCATAGTTTTTGCAAGAGTATAAAATATTGCCAAACGGATATTTTTTGCCGTTCACAATTATCTGCTTAACTCCGTTAAAGGAAGAAAAGGGAGGCTTTGCATAGTTATCGGGAGTAAAACCTAAAATTTCACCACGGCAAATAACCGCGCCAACGCTGTATAAACAACCCTCAACCGCAATCGGCAATCCAACAACGGAAAGGACGTTTGAGTGCACCGTTGCGCGAGCAATGCTAAAAAGCGCCTTAAGTGCAGTATCTAAAAGAGTTGGCTGATAAAATATATCGCCTAAAGTACTGCCCGTTAACGAGAGCGCTGGAAAAACTAAAAGCCTTACGCCTTGTTTTTCAGCGAGCGCAATCGCACCTTCGAACAGCTTTGCGTTGTAAGTAGGATTTGCCAAGCGGATCTCGGGAGTATATGCCCCAACTTTTATAAACCCGTAATCACAAACCGAACTTTTTAAACCATCTTCATTCGGAATAATTGACAAGGCGTTCAAAATCCTCTCAAGCGTACTAATTTTTACGCTCTTTGTGTGCCCTGCCATTATCTTGTTAATAGTTCCAAGCGGAATTGAACTGAGTTCAGATAATTTGCCGTTTGTGATTTTTTTATCGTTTTTTACCATTTTTGCTTGCTGTAAAAGCTCATTAATATTATATTCCATATTATCACCCGATAATATTTTACCTCTTTTTATAATTATTGTAAAGTAATTTATTGAAAAATCTTCAAAAAAATTATCTATTACTTGTTGACCTTTTTCGATATATTTGTTATTATATTAAAGTTATTTATAAGTAATATATAAGGAGTTTTTATGGAACAAACTAAGAAGAAAGGTGGATTTGCCAGCGGAATAGGTTTCGTACTCGCCGCAGCAGGCTCTGCCGTAGGACTTGGCAACTTGTGGGGTTTCCCGTATAAAACCGCAAACAACGGTGGCGCAGCATTCGTATTTATTTATATAGCTTGCGTTCTCTTTATCGGTTTAGTTATTATGATTTGTGAGATTTTCCTTGGTAGGCGCTCTCAATCAAACCCCGTAACAGCTTTTAAAAAGATAAATAAAAATATCGGATGGATAGGCTTGCTCGCAGTAATAGTTCCGCTCATTATAACGTTCTATTACTCGGTACTCGGTGGTTACACGGTTAAATACGCCGTTAACTCTTTTTGGGGAAACAACGGCAATTTGGCAAACTTTGCAGGCAACGGCTGGGAGGTTATTTTATTTACTTTAATATTCATCGGCTTTGCTCTCACAGTCGTTATGATGGGTATTAAAGGCGGTATTGAAAAAGCATCAAAAGTACTTATGCCTGCACTCTTTATCCTCTTAGTGCTCGTAGTTATATTCGTTCTTTGCCTTGGAGAAGGCGTTGGCGCAGGTCTTTACTACTACTTAATTCCCGATTTTAGTGAAATCACTTGGACGAGTGTTCTCGCCGCTATGGGTCAAGCATTCTACTCCCTTTCTCTCGGTATGGGCGCAATGATTGTTTACGGCTCGTATACCGGCAAAGAGATTAACGTTGTTAAATCTACGGGCATGATTTGTATTTTCGATACTTGCGTTGCTTTACTTGCAGGTATGGCTATTTTCCCCGCAGTATTTCACTTTGCATCCGTTGAGGGCATTAAAGTTTCCGAACTTAAGCTTGACGGTCTTATGCTTATGTTCAACACCCTCCCCAAAGTATTTGAAAGCATAGGGTTCTTTGGTAAAATAATAGAATTTTTCTTCTTTGCAATGGTTATTATCGCTGCGGTTACGAGCGTTATTTCCATTATGGAAGTATCAAGCCAGTTCATTATTCAAAAATTTAAACTTAAAAGAAAGATAGCAACGGCAATTATTGCAACTTTATCGTTTGCAGTTTCTATCCCCGTAGGCTTATCCCTCGGTCACTCCATCAACGAAACGGGCGTTATGCAAATTTTCGGAATGGATATGCTCACCTTCTTAGATAGCATTACAAATACCGTTTTAATGCCCATTTGCGCACTCCTATCCTGTTTAGCTGTAGGTTGGTTTATCACTCCTAAAAAAGCTTTTATCGAACTTGAAGAAGACGGAAATAACTTTGGCATATTCAAAAAACCCCTTGCCATTATGGTTAAATACGTAGTTCCTCTTTTAATTATGGTAATCGAGGTTTTTGGAATAATCGACCTTATCTACCCTGTAAACAAAGAAACGGGATTCAGAGTTTATAGCTCCGGCGGTTTAGCAGTTGCACTCGTTTCGGCTACAATTATGGCAATAGTTATTGCAGTTTACTTTATATTCCTTAAAAATAGAGATACAGGCACTAACGAGGACGAAATCGACTAAAATTTTATTTGTATTCATTAGTTTGTTAAAACTTGATAAAGCCGTTAGTTTGGGTATTAGACGAGGCTCGTGAAAGTGATAGGCTGAGATAGACCTTGTTGGTCATCGAAGTCTATCACTTGAATAGAAACAAAGTATAATACCCAAAATAACGGCTTTAAAAACGCTCGGTACAATTACCGAGCGTTTTTTATTTATTATTTAGTTTTGTTCAGCGTTCTCCACAATTTAACTTTATCACTTACTTGCTTTACGCCTTAAACTCTTGTGGGTACTTGCTACTTAAGAAAGGTTAAGTAGTTCATTGGTCTTCTCCTAATTAGTTATTTCTTAACAGAACAAATATATATGGTGTGGTACGTCATTTAAAACCTCCCTTTTATAAGGTTTTGAAAGGTCTTAGTACATCGGTTTGTTCCTCCTTCTTTGTACTTTTATTATAAAACACATTTACCTATCGGTCAATAGGTTTTTATAAAATTTTACCCAACTTTATTTTTCAAAAACCCCTTTACAATCGCAAAAAATCGTGATATTATAAAAGGGTGGAGAGCGTAAAACAGTAGCCGATTTCGGTTACTGTTTTATTTGTTTTATCAAAAAAGGCTATGCAAAGCATAGCCTTTATCTATTGTTATTTTCTAAAATCCTTAATCCCGTCTTTATTGCCGGTGTAAACGCATTTACCCCACCTCTTAACGTAATCATCGGTAGAAAATTCTTTTTCAAACTCGTAATATTCTTTTGCCGCTTTTACGGTTTTAAAGTAATATACGGTTACGTCGTGCGAGGTCTCATTTTCATATTTGGTTGCCCAAAAACCATCTATAGCATCATCTAAATAATCAACTGGAAGATCGTAAACTGTATACCTGTCATCTTCGAGTTTTTCCCTTGCCTTTTGAGGACTTGACGGAACACAAGCCGTCATTACAAACATCGTTGTTATTAAAAGTAAGAAAATAGATATTGCTTTTGCAAATTTTTTCATATTTGTTCACCTTGTTTTTAAGTATTATATGTAAAATATAATACTAAATCTAAAAATTGTCAATAATTTAAGGCTATGCCGAGCATAGCCTTAAGTAAATAATAATTAGTCTTCAAAATCTTCAATCGCGTCAGCCGTGCCGAAATATACGCACTTGCCACTTCTCTTTACAAGCTCAGAGTCAGACTCTTCAAAGTTAGAATAATACTCTTTAGCATCGTCTACCGACTCAAACCAGATTGCAGTTACGCTTTCAAGCTTGCCATCGTCATAATCGGTAGCGGTAATGCCCTCTTCAGCTCCGTCTATAAGAAATACAGAGTATGCAGCTACGGTATAACCGTCTTCCTTCATTTTAGTTTTAGCCTTTTCGGCATTTGAGGGAACGCAAGCAGTTAAAACGAAAACTGCCATAACTGAAAGTAATAAAGCTGATAATATTTTTGTAATTTTTTTCATGTTCGTTTCTCCTTTTTCTTTTAATATAATATGAATTTTTATTATTGTCAATACACTTTTTTAAACAAAACGCCACGAAATACATCGTGGCGTTTTTCTTTAACTCTTGAAAATTTCTACGGCTTTTTCCGTTCCCCCGTAAACGCAAAGTCCATTAAACTCTCTGATGGAATATCTATCGTCTATCCAGCCGTCAACGTACGCTTCAGCCTCTTCTTCGGAATTAAACCAAAGGGCGAGCATACCGTTCAACCCGTCCTCCGAGCGAGCGGTAAAACCCGAAATTGCACCTTCGGGCAAAACGTCACTCGTTAAGAGGTTTACGGTATATCCGTTATCCTGCATTAAAGAAACTGCATCGTCTATATTTTGCGGAACTTCCGTTTTACATGCGGTAAAGGTAAAACAAAGGGCAAAAATTACGAGTATTAAAGATAATGATTTGATAAATTTGTTCATAAAAGTCATTTTAATATTAAAACTTAAAGTTGTCAACCCGTATTGAGAGTACTTTAGATTTTACTTAGTTCTTTAACTAAATTTCTATAAACTGCATCGGCAATTTGATAGCTACCCTCATCGGTGGGGTGATAGCCGTTAGTGTCAAGCCACTCGGTCGTTTTACTCCTAACGTTAACCGGTTTAAAAGTATGCGGATAAGAGTGCTCTGTATCAAACTGACCTGCCAAGTGGATAAATTCGAGATATTCACGATATCCCTCCTCTTGCGCTAAACTTTCGTATGCGGAATTTAATTCCATAGTGTAATGCACAAGATCGAAATAATCAGAATATGGAGGCTCAGCGCCGTAATTACTGCCCAGTCCTCCCCTTGCCGACGGAATTTGAGGGGCGAGAATTTTAATTTTAACGCTTGGCAACCCCTCTTTTATTAAATCGACGAGTTTTCTCGCCTCTTCTTTTACAATTTGGCAGTAATCGCGCCTCGTATTGTTAAAAGCAATTTGGCGCATTAATCCGTTAGCCCCAAGCAAAATATAAACAACGTCAATCTTTCCTCCGCAAATCTTATCGGCATAAGATTTTAAGTTTACGGAATTAGTGTTTTCATCGTAGAAGGGATTTTTTCTCTCGTCACTTGATGAAAATATCTCGATGGGCGAGGTGTCAACAGCGTTTTTATAGTGTGTTAAAAAGCCCTTTTGCGGACGAGGACCATCGTGGTCTTTATACCTGTTAAGCTTTAGATAATCGACCTGTAGGGTCTCTATTTGCCAAATATTACCGTTTTCATCTCTCCAAAGGGAGTGCTGGTCTTTCTCAGTTTTCGCGTTTGGCGCTTCCACCCAAATTGAACCCGGCTTTGAACAGGTGTAACTAGACCATTGCCAACCGCCGTACCCCTCAAATTTAACGTCACCAACAACGCAAGACCCAACGAAGTTAACGTTTTCAAACCCGTGCCCTTCAGGGTTTCCTCCAGCTTTTGTAATTCTTCTATTGAGTTCGCTTACCCAAACGCCGTTTTGAGTTAGTGAATCGCCAACGCACAATACGTTTACGGCGGACTTTGGAGCGGTGGGCTTAACTACGTTTAAAAGAGTTTCTCCCCTGCCAAGCAAATTTTGTTCAGCATCGTAAACGGAAATAGTTAAAACGTGTTTGCCCTCTTGCATAGGAGTATACTCGTAATATCTCGGAAAGTTTTTACCCCTTTCACAGCGTGCCACTATTGAATAGCAGTAGGGATTAGGCGCTTCTATAACGCCCCTATAAAAAAGTTGAAAGGTATCACCAACAACTAAGTCGTACTGCTTTGCCAAAAATACCCTAACCTTACCGTTCATAAAAACTCCTTTTATCTATGGATAATTATTACAATATCATTATAACTCAACTAATTAAAAAAGTAAATAACAAAGAGTAAATGAATGCACAAATAAAAAACTATATTTTTTAAAAAAACACCTTTAAAAGACAAAAGAGATAGGCTCTCTTGCCTATCTCTTTTGTTGGCGGAAGCGGTGGGATTCGAACCCACGATACGTTGCCGTATACCTGATTTCGAGTCAGGGCCGTTATGACCTCTTCGATACACTTCCATTTAATATTTGATTGTAACTTTGCAATGTGAGAAATCAGGTCGGCTACGCCGTTATACCTGATTACCGCCTTTGGCGGACGCAAGCGCCGAGCAGGGCCGTTATGACCTCTTCGATACACTTCCATTTAATATTTTCACTCAAAGCATTAGTATTTTAGCATATTTTTTTTAGTTTGTACATCTTTTTAGAGTATTTTTTTAAAAGTTTTTGTAAAGATAAATAATTGCTTTGCCTTGACTTTAAACTTATCAAGGTTTATACTCAATTAATGGATAAAAACACGTTGTTTAAAACTATTGACAGTCTGACCGATAGCTACCTTGAGTTTTTGAGCGATATAGCTAAGATTGAAAGCCCCACAAACAATAAAGCAGGCGTTGATAAAGTGCTCGAGTATATCTTTGAAAAAGCTGAAAAAGCAGGTTTTAAGACGGATATTTGCCGTCAAAACGTATCTGGAAACGCAGGCACGGTTACCTTTAACGAAAAGGCCGTAGGAAAACCCTTGTGCTTTTCAGGGCATATGGATACGGTTCACCCATTAGGCACTATAAACTTAAACCCCGTAAAAATCGAGGGGGACAAGCTTTACGGACCTGGCGTTTACGACTGTAAGGGCGGAATCGTTGCATCTTTCATGGCTATGGAGGCATTAAAGCTTTTAGGCTATACCGCTCGCCCCATCAAACTTATACTTCAAAGCGATGAGGAAAACAGTAGTCTTTTTTCGGATAAGCAAACGGTAAAATATATGGCTGAGCAAGCTAAAGGTTGCGTTGCATTCTTAAACGCTGAGCCGTACGTTTCAGGCTACGTTTCCACTGAAAGAAAGGGAATTATCCGTTATGAGTTTACCATTTCGGGCGTTGCCGCCCATTCAGCTAAGTGCTTTGACGGCGCAAACGCAATAACCGAGGCCAGCCACAAAATAATTAAGCTTGAACAGTTTAAAGACCCTGACGGAATTACCGTTAACTGCGGAATAATCAACGGCGGAACGGTAGCAAACACCGTGCCCGACACCTGCACTTTTACTGCAGACATTCGCTTTAAAACTCAAGTTCAGCTTGAACAAATTAAAGAAATTGTTAAAGACGTAAACGACCAAATTACCGTTAAGGGAACGTCTTCTTCCTACAAGGTAGCAAGCTTTAGAACTGCTATGGAAAAAAACGATGAGAACGTTAAACTTTTGGAAAGAGTTAACTCTATCTTTGCAAAGCACTCCCTTCCCACCCTCACCGCAAGGTGTGGAGCTGGCGGTTCAGACGCTGCGGATATGGCGTCATATAAAATTCCCACGCTTGACAGCTTGGGAGTGAGAGGTAAAAATATGCACTCACTAAACGAATTCACTTATATAAGCTCAATCCCCGAGTGTGCAAAAATGCTTGCACTTATTGCAATGGAAATTTAAATAATATAAAAGCCAACCTTTGTGGGTTGGCTTTTTTTATACCTTGATGAGATACTTTTGAGGAGTTACAATGCCTTTTAATTCTTCAACTAAAACGCCTCCGCATTTTTCAATAACTCTTTTTGACGGAATATTCTCTTTATAACAGCAAATATATATCTCATTAGAGTTTGGATTTAACTTTTTATACTCGTTAATTGCGAGGGATAAAATCTTAGTTGCATAACCCTTTCCCCTTTCGCTTGGAGATACTGAATAACCTATATTCCCCTCGTATTCTTCGTTTAGCGTTTTGGTAAGATACGGGCGAATAACAACCGCTCCAACTATTTTATCATTATCTTCTAAAATGAACTGATAGGACGGATATTTAGACTGTTCGTAATTTTCAAACGGAATATTTTCATAGCTTTTAAGCATTGAAAGATAGGCGGTAAAGTCAAGCCCGTCTTCTAATCTAACGCCCTTAATTGCCCCGCTTGATAAAATTTGCTCTTTTATATAATTAGTAAACGCAACCTCGTCGTTTGCCGTTAATTTTCTAAGTATCACTCTTTTCTCCCCTCCTATATTCTATAGGCGTTACTCCGAAAGCCTTTTTGAAATACTGAACGAAATACGACGGGTTTGAAAAGTTACAGCGCTCGGAAATTTGAGCTACCGTCATATTAGATATCTTAAGCCAGTTTTTACTCTCTTGTAAACGCTTGTTTATAACGTATTCGTAAACCCCAACGCCCACGTGCTTTTTGAACGCGTGCATGAGCGTGGTTTTATTAATGAAAAACCTTTCAGACAACGTTTTTACCGAAATATCTTCCAAAAAATGCCCGTCTAAGTACTTTTTTACCGAGTTTATAAGCTCGTTACTTCCCCTTTTAACGTTGGGAACGGGTATTTTACTTGCGAGAGATAACACCTCGTTTATAATCAACGAGAAATATAGATTTGCATTTTCTATAAATAACCTTCCGCCCGTTTCATAGTCTTTTAAAATCTGCTCGGCAAAATACTCTATTCTGTCACCTCCGGCATACGCTCGAGGCGTTTTGTCACCACCGCCAAGTGAATAGTTTTCAAGCCCGATAATATAAACGCCAAAACTACCAAGCAAGCTTTCCTCGTTGTGAACGGTATCGGCATTTACGATAAATAAGTCACCCTTTTTAACCTCAAAACGCTCCCCGTCCGCATTGAACACGCCTTTACCACTCGATACCACCATTATCTCGGTGATGTTGTGGGAAACGTAGTCTTGCCGAGCATTGCCTTGAAGTTCAAGCT
>JAFQEV010000010.1 GCA_017398825.1 Clostridia bacterium | reverse complement strand
CTAATAGCACGGAAGATAGATTTGACATTATTCAGGCTATAAAACTTAAAAGCGAAGAGGCGATGTGCGCTTTCTGTAGAGGAATACAGTACTCAGCGCCCGTTGACAGTTACGTTACGCCTATTCCCTCCGATATGCCTGGATATGATAGCAAGGTTATAATGGCTGCAGGTGCGTTCGTTCAAGGCTCGTCAATCGAGCTTTCGGCTGACGGACCTATTAGAGAACCTTACGCCGTTTATTTTCAAGGCGGTTTAACTTACGAACACGCTAAAATCGGCATACTCCGTTCTCTTCAAGAGCTCGTAAACGACGGGCTTGTAAAAATTTGATTTTATTAGGATAAATTATTATGACTTACTTTTTATTTGCACTTATCGCTCTTTTATGTTGGAGCGGTTCCGACTTATTTTCAAAAATGGGCACAGCCCAAAAGGATAAATTAAGCCACTGGAGAGTTATTTTCTGGGTTGGCGCAGTTATGGGTGCTCACGCACTTATTTCAATCGTATGCTCGGCAATTTTCGGCGATGCGCTCGTTAACGCTCCCGATTTTGTAAAGAGTTTAATCTTTACCGATATCGTTCCTATGGACTTTATCAAGTACTTGCCCGTAGCGTTTATGTACCTTCTTGCAATGGTAATAGGCTATGCAGGTTTAAGATACATAGAGCTTTCAATTTCCAGCCCCATTTGTAACGCCTCCGGCTCACTTGCACTTTTACTTATCGTTTTATTAGGTGCTTTCGGCGTGTTTGCAGAACCTTCTACGTTATCGGTAATCGATATTATCGCAGTAGTGTTTATAACCTTTGGTATTATTTGGCTCGGAGTTGTAGAGTATAAGGAAAGCGATGAGGTTAAACTCGTTAGGTCTGAAGGCAAAAACTTTAAATACACAAAGAGCTTTATAGCAATTTTAATTCCCATTATCTATTTGTTTATCGATGGTATCGCAACCGTTGGTGACGAACTCTTATTCGAGGCAAACTCGATTATTCCCACCTTCTTTGCTGATCGTGACTACGCTGCAAATACTGCTTTCGAGCTCGTTTCCGTATGTTTTGCAATCTTTGCATTCCTTTGGGTTAAGTTTGTTAAAAAAGAAAATATGTTCTCTATAAGGACTGAAGAAGTTTTAGAAGACGGTAGCGTTAAGGTTGGCAAAATTCCGTTTAGCAAATTCTTAATCTACGGTGGTATTTGCGAAACTGTTGGTCAAATTTTCTATATGGCGGTAATGGCGTCCGATTTCGTTGCAGGTATTCCTATGATTTCGGCTTACTGCGTATTATCGATAGTTTGGAGTAGAATTTTCCTTAAGGAAAAGCTTTCTATTCTCCACTATATTGCAATATTTGCAACTATACTTGGTATCGTTGCGCTTGGCGTATCCGAAATGCTTATTGAAATCGGCGTAATTTAATCGCTTGGAGGTTGTATGGTTAAAAAAAGTGATATTGTTAAATCTTTTAAAGATTTAGGGATTTTAAGTACGGACGTTTTGCTCGTTCACTCATCATTAAAGAGTTTTGGAACTGTTGACGGCGGTGCGGAAACGGTTATAGAGGCGCTTAAAGAAGTCGTTTGCGACGGAACTTTGGTTATGCCAGCCCTTCGCCAAAAAAACTGGGCTGACGCGTATAAGGACTGGGATATCAACAACACCCCGTCCGACGTTGGCTTGATAACTGAAACTTTTAGAAAGAGCGAAGGGGTTTTGCGTAGTAATCAAGAAACGCACTCCGTTTGCGCTTTTGGTAAAGATGCAAAATATATTACCGACGGGCACTCTACGGGTAAAGGTCGCTACGGTTCGTTTGGCATTTATGCGTTCGGCTACAATTCGCCGTGGCAAAAAATGTATGAAATGGGCGCAAAAGTAGTGTTTATCGGCGTCGATATGACGTACAATACCTTTAAGCATTTTGTAGAACAAAAAAATGCTAACGATATAATCGACGGTTTATCTGGAGATATTAAGGAAAAAGCAATAAGCGAAATTCAACTTTTTGGTAACGACGGCGGTCCCGTTTGGTTTGGGCATAACGGAAGAAAGGTTCAAGACTTTTTAGCCGAAATGGGAAAGATAACGTTCGGCAAGTGCGGTGAGGCAACTCTCACTAAGTACGATATTTCCGAATACGTTCCCATAATGCAAAAGGAATTGTTTGAAAATCCGTTTAAGTGGCTTAACGATTTAGGCGCTGTTTGGGTTGACACCTATAAAAAATATCTATAAAAAAAGGCTCTGTCACAACCTACGACTGATAAGATTATGCCTGAAACGTGGCGTAATACATCGTTAAAGCCACTCGGCAAGACAAAGAGTATTGCCATCGGGCTTTGCCTTGTCTTTCACCGCGTTTGAGGCATCCTCTTTCAATCAGTCATAAATTATGACAAAGCCTAAAAAAAGAGGCTACCGCTAAGATGCGGTAGCCTTTTAGATTGTTATAAACTCCAGTCGATAGGTTCGATGTTTGCGCTTTTTAAAAGCTCGTTAGTTTTGGAAAAGGGCTTTGAGCCGAAAAAGCCCTGCCAAGAAGATAGTGGAGAGGGGTGAGCACTTTCTATAACGAAGTGTTTGCTCGTATCGATAAATTTCTTCTTTGAACGGGCGTTTCCTCCCCATAAAATAAATACGATAGGCTTTTCCCTCTTGTTTAAAATTTTAATGACCTCGTCGGTAAACCATTGCCACCCACAGTCTTTGTGAGAATTTGGGTTGCTCTCGCGAACGGTTAACACCGTGTTTAAAAGTAGCACGCCGTTTTGCGCCCACTTAGTCAAGTCCCCGTCAACGCCCGTTTCAATGGATAAATCCGATTTTAACTCGGTAAATATATTCTTGAGCGAGGGCGGTTGCCTAACGCCTTTTTTAACTGAAAAGCAAAGCCCGTGCGCCTGCCCGTAGCCGTGGTACGGGTCTTGCCCTAAAATTACCGCTTTAACACTTTCATAATCGGTAAGAGTAAAGCAATTAAAGATGTCATGCATATCGGGATATATCGTTTGTTCGGAATATTCCTTTTTTAGAAATTCTCTAATCGCTAAGTATTTTTCACTTGTAAAGAGGGGAGATAGAAGCTCATCCCACGAGTTGCCAAATTTTTTCATAAATTTATTTTAACATTTTATTTTTAAATAATCAATACGATAAATATATTTATATAATATATTTAGTAAAAAACGGTGCTTTTCGCGCTTATCCTTATATATAATATATAGATAGGAAATTTTCAAAAAACAGTTTACAAAAACGAGCGTTTAGTATACAATAAATATCAAATTGTATTATGGGGGACGATATGCTCGCGAAAGTTAAAAGTTACGCCTTATGCGGTTTACAAGGTTTTTTAGTAGACGTGGAAGTTGACGTTATTCACGGCATGCCGTCGTTTGATATAGTAGGCTTGCCTGATACTGCGGTAAAAGAATCTAAAGAAAGAGTTCGCTCCGCAATAAAGAACAGCGGTGTAAAATTCCCTACTAACAAAATAACTGTAAATCTCGCCCCGGCGGACGTTAAAAAGCAGGGTGCGTATTTAGACCTTCCTATTGCCGTTGGCATAGTAAAAGCATCGTCCACCGAGCTTTCGCTTGACGTTTCAGATTGCGTTATGATAGGCGAACTTTCTCTCGACGGTAGTTTAAGAGCAGTAAACGGCATTTTACCCCTTTTAATTTCGGCAAAGGAACAGGGCTATAAAAAGTTTATAATTCCTGAGGGAAACGCAAAAGAGGCAGGGTATATAGAAGGCGTTGAGGTTTACGCACTTTCTTCGCTTAAGGACGCGCTCAATTTGCTTTCTAATAAAGTTGAGTTTAAAAAGGTTGACTGCGTTAGTTATAACGCTTGTGATAACGAGCAGAGCTTTGACGTTGATTTAAGTTACGTTAAAGGTCAGGCGTTTGCAAAGAGGGCAATTGAGGTTGCAGTTGCTGGCGGTCACAATATTTTATTCGTAGGTCCTCCAGGCGCAGGTAAAACAATGCTTGCAAGGTGCGTTCCCACAATCATGCCCGATATGAGTTTTGAAGAGGCTCTTGAAACCACCAAAATTCACAGCGTTGCAGGCGTTCTTAAAAGCGACGAGGGTATCGTTAGGTTAAGACCGTTTATGTCACCACATCACAGCGCATCGCCCATATCCTTGGTCGGCGGTGGGCAAAACGCATTGCCGGGAATTATCAGCCTTGCTCACAACGGTGTTTTATATCTTGATGAACTGCCTGAATACACGCGTTCTCTCTTAGAGAGTTTGCGTCAACCGTTAGAGGATAGGGTAATAACTATTTCGAGGGTTAAAGCGTCGGTTGAATATCCTGCAAGCTTTATGATGGTAGCGAGTATGAACCCCTGTCCGTGTGGAAATTACGGCAGTAAGAACGGGGAGTGTAAATGCACCCTTTCTCAAATTCAAAAATACCGCGCAAAAATTTCAGGGCCTTTAATGGATAGAATTGACCTACAAATTTCCGTTGACGGAGTTTTATACGGCGATTTAGTTAGTGATAAAAAGGAAGAGAGTAGCGCTGAGGTTAAAAGGCGCATAAATATTGCAAGGGCAATTCAGCGCGAGCGTTTTGTAAACGATAAAGTTAACGTCAACGCCGAAATGGGCGAAAAGCACATTAAAAAATACTGTGCGCTCGATAAAGAGTGTGAAGATATTATAAAATCAGCGTTTAATTCCTTAAACCTCTCAGCAAGAGCAAGGAGTAGAATTATCAAGGTTGCAAGAACTATTGCCGACCTTGAGCTTTCCGAAAACATTAAGCCTTCTCACGTTTTAGAGGCGGTAGGATACAGGAGTAATTTATCCTTATGACCAGTTACGCTAAAGCGCTTGTCATACTCGACGGGTGTTTCGATATAGATTATAAGTATAAGCGCATGGTTTTGGACGAGGTTGAAGAGTGCTCAAGCCTTATAGACTTTGCAAACTCGTCAGCTAAACTGTTTTCAGAGTGCTTAAACAATTTTGATACAACTAATTATAAATCTCGCTTTAACGATAAAACGTTTGATAAACTTTTAAAGGAATATCAAAGGAAAGGTGTAAAGGTAATCACCGAGGCTTGTGAGAATTATCCTAATGAATTGTACTCAAATAGCGATAGACCGCTGTGTTTATATTGCCAAGGCAACGTTGAACTTCTAAACGCCGATAAAAAGTTATCAATAGTAGGCTCGAGAAAGACTTTGCCAAATATCTTAAAAATTACCGAAGATTATGCAAAGAGGCTTTCTGAAAGTGGAGTTGTTATCGTAACGGGTGTTGCGGGTGGCGGAGATTTATCAGCTATAAAGGGCGCTATATCTAGCGGTAATCTTATATGCGTTTCCGCTTGCGGTGCGGACAATTTACATAGAGAGTTTACGCGTGATTATATTAAAAAGGTAATCGACACTTGTTTGCTTATAAGCGAATATCCGCCAAGGGTAGTTGCAATGCCGTATTTTTATCCGTTTAGGAATAGGATTATAGCAGGGCTTTCCAGCGGAACGCTCGTCGTTAGCGGTAATTTGAAAAGCGGAACTCGCTATACCGTTAATTACGCATTAGATTACGGCAAAGAAGTATTTGCGTTTCCCTACGGAATAGGCGTTACGAGTGGAGACCTATGTAATCAAGTTATAAAAGACGGAGCGTACTTAGTTACCGACCTATCCGATATAACCGAGGTTTTAGGTTTTGAAATAGGTAAAGAGGGCGAGATAGAATTATCACAAACGGAAACGGCTGTTTTAACTGCGATAAAATCGGGTAAAATAACCGTTGACGATATTATTGAAGAGGTTGGCATTAAAGTTTACGAACTTATCCCAACTTTAACGGCACTTGAAATTAAGCGCTTAATAGTCAAAAACGGTGCGGGAGAGTATTCCCAAACCAAATAACACAAAAAAGGAACAAATCAGGAGATTTATGCAACTAATCATCGTAGAATCACCCAAAAAAGCAAAGACAATCGAGAGATTTTTAGGCGGAAAGTTTAAAGTTATGGGTAGTGGCGGTCACGTTAGGGGTCTTCCCGAAAAGAGATTTGCCGTTGACGTAGATAACAACTTCGAGCCTACCTACGTAATTGAACCCAAACAAGAAAAGCTTGTTAAAGAGCTCAAAGAGGCGTCGTCTAAGGCGGAGCTTGTATATCTCGCAACTGACCCTGACCGTGAGGGCGAGGCAATAGCATGGCATTTATACGAGGTTTTGGGAATAAAGGGTAAAACTCACCGTATTAAGTTCAACGAGATAAGTGAAAAGGCGGTAAAGAGCGCGCTCACAACCCCTTGCAAGATAGATTACAACCTCGTAAACTCTCAGCAAGCGAGAAGAATACTTGACCGTATCGTAGGATACAAGCTTTCACCGCTTGTAAGAACGAGGGTAAAAGACGGTGAGTCCGCAGGTAGAGTTCAATCGGTTGCAGTAAAGCTTGCCGTTGAATTAGAGCGTAAAATTCAAAATTTTGAGCCAAAGGAATACTGGACGATTTCCGTTCAACTAAAGCCTGAAAACAGCTCGATGAAATTTAAGATGTTGTTATCCGATAAAAACGGAAAGAAATTCCGCCCCTCAAACAAGGAGGAGGCTGACGCGGTAAGTGCCGTATGCAATTCCGCTCCGTTTATCGTAAAATCGGTTAAAAAGGGCGTTCAAAAATCTCACCCGTTGCCTCCGTTTACCACGTCGACAATGCAACAGGACGCGTCGCACAAGCTCGGGCTTTCCGCGCCTCAAGTAATGCAACTTGCACAGCATTTATACGAGGGTATGGAAACGGATAGAGGGCATTTAGCGCTCGTTACCTATATTAGAACCGACTCGACTAGAATTTCAGCCGACGCGCAAAAAGAGTGCTTAGAGTTTGTAGAGAAAAACTACGGCAAGGAATATTGTCCTTCAAAGCCCAACGTTTATTCCGCTAAGAAAAACTCGCAGGACGCGCACGAGGCTATCCGCCCCATAGATATAAATATTACGCCCGATAAAGTTCAGGGCATACTTGATAAAAATCACTATAATCTCTATAAGCTTATATATGAGAGGTATTTAGCATCGCAGATGGCAAACGCCGAGTATAACGCAATGCAGGTATCGGCTGTATCGGGTGAATACGGCTTTAAAGCGAGTGGTAAAAGCGTAAAGTTTAAAGGCTACACCGCAGTTTACGATTACGATACAGATGTAAAGAGTGAGGACGTTGCTGAGAATAAAATTTTGCCCGACCTTGTTGAAAACGAGCTTTTAACGTTGATAAAGCTCACGGGCGAGCAAAAGTTTACAAAGCCTCCAACGCGCTATACCGATTCTTCGCTCGTAAAAGCTATTGAGGAAAACGGAATAGGTAGACCGTCAACGTACGCTACCATTATAGGTATGCTCACTAAGCGCAAATACATTGCGAGAAAGGGTAAGTACCTCGTTCCCACCCAAATAGCGTTCGACGCTACAGATTTACTCAATAAGTATTTCTGTGACGTTATGGATATAGGTTTTACCGCTAAGATGGAGGATAGGCTTGACGAGATTGCCGTTGGCAACGAAGACTGGCATCAAGTCGTTTCCGAATTTTACAACCCGTTCATAAAAGAACTTAAAATCGCGTCGAGCGATAACAGCGAGCCTACCGATATTCCGTGCGATAGTTGCGGTAGTATGATGGTTAAAAAGAAAGGTAGGTTTGGAGAGTTTTTATATTGCACTAACTGCAAAAAGACTAAAAATCCCGATGATAAGGTTTCGGAGAACAAGTGCCCCAACTGCGGTGCTAATATGATATTAAAGGACGGAAGGTACGGTAAATACCTTTCCTGCCCGAACGCCGAGTGCAACACCAAGATGCAAGAGGGTGATACTGTATCAACCGAGGTTTGTTCTAAGTGCGGTGCGGTAATGCTTAATAAGAGTGGAAAATTCGGCAAGTATTTAAAATGTACTAAATGCACGAATACCAAGAGCTTAGGTGAGTACGTTGGCGTTTGCCCCGTATGCCACAAGCCTGCACAAAAGATGGTAAGCAAAAAGGGTAAGGTTTATTACGGTTGCTCGGGATATCCGCAATGCAACTTTATAAGCTGGGATATTCCAACTGGTGAGCTTTGTAAAACGTGTGGTAAGCACATGATAGAAAAGGACGGAAAGTCCGTTTGCTCAGACAAAAATTGTAATTACGAGGTGAAAAAGAAATGAGTATAGAATTTCGCGGAACTACCATTTGCGCCGTAAAGAAGAACGGCGTTACCGCAATAGCAGGTGACGGCCAGGTTACTTTTGGTGAATCGGTAGTATTTAAGAATAACGCCGTAAAGGTTAGAAGAATTTATAACGACAACGTAATAGTGGGATTTGCTGGTTCCGTTTCCGATGCGTTCACCTTGACCGAGAGGTTTGAGGAAATGCTCAATAAGTATTCGGGCAACCTACTTCGTAGCGTAGTGTCACTCGCTGAGCTTTGGAGAGAGGATAAGGTTGCAAGAAAGCTCGAGGCAATGATGATTTGCGCCGATAAGGAAAGCTTATATATCGTTTCGGGTGGCGGTGAAGTTATCGAGCCCGACGGTGGCGTTTGCGCTATCGGTAGCGGTGGAAATTACGCTTTAGCAGCAGGCAAGGCGCTCATTGAGGAAACTGATTATCCCGCTGAGGTTATTGCTGAAAAAGCATTAAAGATTGCAAGCAAGATTTGCGTGTTTACTAACGATAATATTATCGTTGAGAAGATTTGAGGAGGAGTTTATGAATTTAACACCGAGAGAGATAGTTCAAGAACTCGATAAATACGTTATAGGGCAGTCTGAGGCTAAAAAGGCAGTTGCAATAGCACTTCGCAACCGCTATAGAAGGAGTAAACTTTCCCCTGAAATAAAGGACGAAATAACTCCCAAAAACATTATTATGAAAGGACCTACCGGCGTTGGTAAAACGGAGATTGCAAGAAGGCTTGCAAAGCTCGTTGGCGCGCCGTTTATCAAGGTTGAGGCTACCAAGTACACGGAGGTAGGCTACGTTGGAAGAGACGTTGAGTCTAT
>JAFQEV010000009.1 GCA_017398825.1 Clostridia bacterium | reverse complement strand
TCCCTTATTGCAGGTCTAATAAAACAGACCGACGGGCAAATTTTATACAAGGGGAAAAAACTTTCCGAAACGGATAAAAATATCGGCTATATGCTCCAGCGTGACGAGCTTTTCCCCTGGCGCAATATCGAACGCAACGTATTACTTCCTTTAGAAATTAAAAAAATGAAGGATATAAAAACGAAAGAAAGGGCGCTTGCCCTACTTGAAAAATACGGGCTTGAGGACTTTACAAAAGCATACCCGTCTTCCCTATCGGGAGGTATGCGCCAGCGCGTTGCGCTAATTAGAACGCTTGCGACAAATCCCGACCTACTCCTTCTTGACGAGCCCTTTTCCGCTCTCGATTCTCAAACGAGGCTAAAAGTCAGCGGTGACGTATCTAAAATTATCCGTTCAGAAGGTAAAACTGCGATTTTGGTAACGCACGATATTGCGGAGGCAATCTCTATGTCTGATAGAATTATCGTTCTTAGCAATAGACCTGCAAAGGTTTTTAAGGAACACGCTTTGTCTTTTGAAAATGAACTCTCTCCCATAAAGCGCCGTGAGCGCAAGGAGTTTTCAAAGCTTTTCGATACGCTTTGGAAGGAGCTTAGCCATGAAGAAAAGTGACATTTCAAACGATAGAAGATTATACTTAAAAAAGAAAACTTCCGCAAAAGTTTTAACCCTTATTACGCAAGTTTTAATACTCGTTTTTATATTAGGACTGTGGGAACTGCTCGCACACCTTAAGGTGATAGACAGCTTTTTAATGAGTAGACCCTCCGAGATTGCATCAACGATTGCGTCGCTGTTTAAAACGGGCGAGCTCACAACGCATATACTTACCACTCTTTACGAAACTATGCTCGGCTTTTTAATAGCAACGGCAGTAGGAACGGCGATTGCTCTAATTCTATGGTGGAGCGAGTTTTTAAGAAGAGTTTTAGAGCCGTATATAGTAGTTTTAAACAGTCTACCAAAAATAGCGCTCGGCCCTATCATTATCGTATGGTTTGGCGCTGGCACAAAATCTATCGTTTTTATGGCGATTTTAATAACTGTAATCGTTACCATCATTACAATGCTTAACGGATTTATGGCTGTTGAACAGGGAAAACTTTTGTTAATGCGCTCGCTTGGCGCAAGCAAAGTTCAAATACTTTATAAGCTTGTAATACCAGCCTCAATCCCAACCTTTATATCTTGCTTGAAAATCAACGTTGGAATGGCTTGGATAGGCTCGATCATGGGCGAATACCTCGTTTCAAAACAAGGCATAGGATACCTTATAGTATACGGCGGTCAAGTGTTTAGGCTTGATTTGGTTATGGCGTCAACGGTAATTCTATGCGTGCTTGCAGGGCTTATGTATCTCGGCGTTGCTATCTTAGAAAAAATACTCGTTAAGAAATAAGGCTCTGTCACAATTTATGACTGATTTAAAGAGGATCATCAAACGCGGTGTAAGACAAGGCAAAGCCCGATGGCAATACTCTTTGTCTTGCCGAGTGGGTTTAACGAGTATTACGCCACGTTTTATCATAATCTTATCAGGCGTAGGTTGTTACAGAGCCATAAATAAAAATACCACGGGAAAACCGTGGTATTTTTAATCGTCTTGAATTAAAGATTTTAACCTTTTAATCTCTTTTAAGTTTGCCTCGAAAAACTTAGCAAATTCTCGCCTTGATTTTATGTTGCCTATAAGGGATAATTCGTAAATTACAGCGCCAAGGGAGCGAACGTCGGTAACTTCATCCAAAAGCCCTTTATCTTTTAAAATGTGATAGATAAGCTCGGCTGAAATATGTATCGGTTTCATATCCTTTTCAATAGGTGCAAGCTTTGCAAAAACGTATGCGTACGCCTCTGTAAATACTGCGTTATCTTCTATGAAAACCGCCTTATAGAACTTTATTTTCGAAAATACATTACCAAAACAACAAGGTAGTTCACCATCGAACCCGTCGGCAGTTAAAAAGCCTAAAACACCTGCTTTTATCCTGTCGTAAACGTTTACTTGCAATAAAACGTTTTTCATAAGTTCAACGGAAACCTCGGTTGAAAGGTCGCCAAGCAACGTTATAGCTGAGGACTGTAGTTGATACGAACCCGAGCTAAAGGCGTACTCTGAAAGCTCGTAAATTTCCTTTTGGCGAACGAACCTCTCGTCAGCACTCGCGTTCATTAAGTCAGCCATATCTTTATACGCTTTTGCTTTATCTTTGTGCTGGAGGTCAAAGGTGTAATCTAAGCGGAACACGTCAATCTCTTCAAGCAAGCGCTTAAGGTAACGCTTTGAAACGTACGAGCGAGATATTTGATAAGCCCTCCTAAAGCAATCTTCCGCTTTATCCATCTCGTTTAGATTGTACAGCGCTATACCGTAAATCTGGAGCATAGACGCATCGTACGGATTAGCCTTTAGGTATTTTTCTGCGTAAATAGAAACCTTCTCATCGTCACCGCGCTCACAGTAAATCATTGCTACCTTGTACGCGTCCTCATCGCTTTCTACGTTTATAGATTTTAAAAGGTCAAAGTAATAATTTGATTTTTCCTCGTTCTTTTCGGCGTTGAACATAGATATCGCGTTGCAAAGCGCAACTGCGTTTGGGTTAATTTCAACCGCCTCTTCAATATCTTTAAGCGCAGGTATTACGTCGCCTTTAAAGTACCTGGCAATCGCCGTTGTGATAAGCGCGGAATGATAGTCTTTTGAACTTTTGGGAATAACCGACAACTCGTTTATAACCCCGTCGTAATCGGCGGTTTTTAAAAGTTCCTCAGAACGCTCTAACGTCTTTGTAAAATCGGCTTTTTCATAAGGATATGCTAAGTAGTAATTTTTCTCTGCCGAGAGCATTTCCTCAAAAAATTCAGCGGTGACGTATGAATAATCGTAAACCGCTTTTTTATCGCTTAGAATTTGGCGGTTGAAATAATACCCTGCAAGCTTATCGTCGTTAATCTTAAAAAAGCACGCTCCAAGCCCGTTGTACGCCCTACCGTAACTCTTTTCGTTTTTACTAAGCGATAGATAATTAAGCCACTCTTGAGCCGACTGTAAATATCTCCCCATTTCAAAGTAAACCCTTGCGCGCTTATATGAAATATCGAGCTTGTCTGCCCCGCTACTTTCCAGCGAATCAATAGTCAATAAGGCGGATAAATAGTCTTTTTTTAAAAACTTTTCATCAAACCGAGAGCTGAGCGCTGAAAATCTATCGGGCACGCTGTAAATCTCAGCCATTGCTTTCTCCTAAGAGTTTTTTAACGTCCTCTTCTAAATAACGATACTTTTTATCGCAATACTGGCACTCAACTAGAATTTCGCCCTGCTCCTTTAATATATCGTAAACCTCTTCTCGACCTAACGATATAATCAAGCTATCTATATAATCTTGCGAACAAATGCACTCATACTTGCATTCGCGCTCGGTAAAATATAAACCCTTAAAGTCCTCTTCCTTTATGCCCTTAGCGCCACGGTTTTTAATATGAGTGCTGATATCGCCGTATTTCATAATGATTTTTTGCGCCTCTATAGCCGTTTCATCATCGCACCCGGGGAGCGCTTGCATAACGATACCGCCAGCGCCAACGCACTTTCCGTCACCGTCCACTAAAACGCCGAGCGCCATTGCAGTAGGCTCTTGCTCGGAAATAGTATAGTAGTATGCAAAATCTTCCGCAATTTCACCCGAAACGATTTCGCACGAGCCTGAGTACGGCTCTTTTAAGCCCATATTGCGAACTATGGTCATTCTGCCCTTGCCAACGCAACCGCTAACATCAAGCTTTCCGTTATCCTTCAAAGGAAGGTCTATCGTTGGATTATCAATATAACCTCTAACTCTAAGTTTGCTATCAACGCTTACTATAATATGGCCACCCTTGCCGTCACCGCTAATGGTTACGGAAAGCTTGTCCCCCTCGTTTTTGAGGTTAGACGCCATAAAAACGGACGCGGTCATCGTCCTGCCAAGCGCAGCGGCGGTAACCGGCGTGAGTTTGTGATATTCAATTGCTTTGTTGACGATATCGGTTGTTTCAAGTATTGCTAAGGAAATCTTACCGTCAAAAAGTAAAGTCTTGTAAATTTTATCCATATTATTTTTTTACCGCGATAAACAATAACCTTTCCTCAGTTTGAGAAATTTCACCACCAAAGCGGTTAGTTATCGATTTTAATTCAAAGCCGTTTTCCTCTAAAGCGGTTTTCACGGCTGTTATATCGTGAGCGTATTGAGTTTGATACTCATTGTATCTCTTGTACGTTTCACCCTGTTTTTCAAAAAAGGAAATGGAAATATCCACCTTTTTCTCATCTTTAAAATACTCGCTCAGCCAAATGTACGAAAGTTCATCGCTATCGTCACCGTACATATTGTTACCGAGAATTTTATCGAGCTTATACTCGGTTGACAAATCGAATATAAGAACACCTTTGCTTTGTAAACACTTGGAAAAGGACTTGAAAGTCTTTCCGATATCCTTTGGCTCGATATAGTTAAGCCCGTCGTTTACAACCGTTATAAACCCGACCTTTTTAAAAAGGGCAATGCTACGCATATCGCCCTTTATATAGTCTATTTTTATCCTTTCTTTCCTGGAAATGGTTTCGGCAACAGTGAGCATCGATTGCGAAATGTCAACACCGCACACGTCAAAGCCAGCGCGCTTTAACTTGCGAGTAAATATACCCGTTCCACACCCAACGTCAACGCCGACAAAGCTCGGTGCATTGCCTTTCACTAAGGTTAAAAGATATTCAGTCCATCTATCGTACTCCCCGTCAAATATCAATTTTTGGTAGTACTTAGAAAGAACTTCATACGGTGGCATGCTCATTACTTTTTACCCTTCTTTTTAGGATTTTGCCACTTTTTATCAACGGGTTTAGCCTTTTCGGGTTTAACTTCAGCCGAGTTAGAACCCTCCATAAACTCGTCAACCGCGCTCTTGCCCTCAATTTCCTTAAGCTTTTCTTCAGCGTAACGCTCACTATCTTCAATCATAAGCTTTTTACTTTCTTCAAGGCGAACGAGGTCGGCTCTTGAATAGCTTTCGGGAAGTGCGTGAATTTCAATCTCAGTATCGGTAATGGGCTTTACGGGGCGAGCGGTCAACGCAGATTTTTTATAAACGAAGGTTTCATTCTCTCTAATCTCGCCTTTCTTGTGAATACCTCTATACTTTTTAGCGCCTGCTACGTTATCGTTCACAACCTCGTCGAACACCCATTGCGAATAGTTAGTCCAAATAAGCAAGAACACGGAAACGCTAAGCAATAATATAAGCATAATTCCGAGTGCAAAGAAAATAGAGGTTGCCTCGATAAACAACGTTAAGAACGGAACGCACGCAAATGCTGCGAAGAACAAGTTAAACGGAATAAGACCAACTGAAAGAATAATTGCGTTTTTAATAAGACCGAAGAACCCAAGCTTATAAGTTACGCCACTAGTCAAGGTGTAAAGATATGCAATAATTAAAACTACTGCTAAAATTATACCTATAATCTTAATGATGATAAACAGCCATTTCAATTTTACGTTAACCGCAATTTGAACGTTGCATAAATCAATAGTTAAAACGGTTGCAGCGAACAAGAAAACAAACAAAAGCGTGCTTTTTAAAACTACCCAGTAATTCTTTTTAACACCGCGCCAAAAGTCAGATGCTACGAATACGCCCTCCGTCCACACGAGGTTTCTCATAACGTAAAAACCACCTGCTAAACCTACCGAGAGGTAGAACGAAAGAACGAATAATAACATAAACACGGTAAGGTCGGTTCTAAACACCAACGCCTCGGAAACGCCAAGAAGGTCAGCCGACGGAATTGCCGGATATCCGATACCTATATTCCTTGAGAACACCGCGTCAAACGCCTGAGACTTTAAAAGAATTTGCCTAAAGTAGAAAAGCAAAAATACAGGAAATAGAAAAAGTATCGTTAAAAGGTTAATTTTAACGAGTTTTCCCGTATTAGTTTTGAATAAATCCCAGCCGAGCGCCCAGCGGTTTGACGGGAGTGTTTTTCTTGCGTAATCCTCAGACCTTTCAGGCCCTTCGATTATCCTTGTAAATATACCTTTTCTCTTTTTAGCCATACCATACCTTAAAACAAAGTTTTATAATCAATACATATATAATATACTTTTTGCAAAAATTTTTCAATCTTTTTCCGTTATATTTTTTCTTTATAAGAAAAATTACTACAATTTTTATCTCCTTTTCAAAAAACAAACAAAAAAAGCGGAAGATTTCCGCTTTTTTCTAAATAATTACTTCTATATGGTTAACGTATTCAAGTTCTTTAAGCACATTTACGATTTCATCGTGAGTTTTGCATTCTCTAAGTTCTTTTGATACGATGGTGAGCGCTACCGAGTATACTGCCAAGCCGGAATTTGCATAGGCTGGGTTTATCTCGATATCGTCTATTCTAAGCCCTAATTTTCTAATCGTTTGAATAAACTCAGTTAGGTGATTTTTACCCTTTAACTCGAGGTGAATTTCAAAGTGGTTAGAGCGCATTTTGAAATACGTTTCTAAATTTGGGAAAAGCGCAATGCAAATAAAATACACGAAGTAACTGCAAAGCGCGATCGTATAATGCCCAAAACCTATAAATATAGAGATTAAGCTTATTCCCCAAAGCGCAATAGAGGTAGTAACGCCCTTTAATTGATTTTTAGAGCTGTATAAAATAGTGTTCGAGCTAAGTATCGCAATACCTATAACGGTTGCCGCGGTTACAAAGGAAAACTGAACGCTAAACCTCTCTATAATATACTCGTCACACATAGACGCAAGCGCCGAAACGAGCGCTACGAGAACGAAAGTTCTAAGACCTGCAGCGTGGCGTTTAGTCGCCCTTTCAATACCCGTTACCATCGCCAAGATGAACGCGAGCGAAAGCTTTAACGCAACTGCACCTAAACCTAAACCGTCAGACCAGCCACCGAGTAATTTAACTATGTAATCTTGCCCCATAAACTATCTCCTATTTTTAAATTTATTATTTTTGGGAAGATAATACTCTTCTTCCTCAAGCTCCATGAAAGCCTCTTCATTTTCACTTCTGGAGTATTGATTTATACTTATTTCCGATTTTATATCGTTGAGTTTTTTAACGAGTTCGTCATGGCGGAGTTGCCTATTTAACTCCTCGTCAATCACCGTTTCACTCGCACCGTACGACCCTGACTTTCTAAGCGCAAAGTCGGCAAGCACAGGTCCGAATATTTCACATATAAGCCCAACCGATATTATAATCGTTTTAACAACAGTTCCGTCCGACCCGCCGAGATATCTCGAGGCAAGTTCCGATAAACCGATTGCAATTCCCGCCTGAGGAACGAGCGCTAAGCCAAAGTTGTTAGTAAATTCCTTAGGCTTTTTCATAAGCGTTGCGCCCAAATATGCACCCGTGTATTTTCCGGCAAACTGTACTACTATGTAAATCAAACACAGCACGATTAGCGGAATAGGCGTTACACCAGAGGTTGTGAGCGCCTTTAAATCAAAGTTTAAACCAGAGCGTACGAAGTAGATTAAAAGTATGGGCGGACTGAAATATCTAATTTGTTTAAACAACTTTTCATCGCCCGAAACGTTGATGTAAACCGCACCCATTATCATACAGCCAAGAAGTGGCGAAACGCCGAGCATCGAACCTGCCGCACAAAGTACGAAAAGCAACGCAATCGACACTATAAGGCGGTTATCGTTAGAACGCCTTGCCATAAGCGCCTTTAAAACTAAGCCGAGCACAGCGCCTAAACCCATCATGAATAGATTGAGTAAAATAGGCTTTACAACGCTACCGAACGACACTCCGCCCAGCGACAATCCCGCTCCAACCGATATCGCGATAGAGAAAAATATCAAGCCTAAAATATCGTTGCAGGCAATTACTGACAATAAGTTTTCAACAAAGTCACCTTTACCGTCCTTTTGACGAATGGTCATCGCCGTTGATACGGGAGATACAACGAATGAAATTGATGCCAAAATTATAGATACCGATAAGCTAAGCCCGAATATAAAATACGTTAAAACGAATATTAAAACGGACGTTACCGCTATTCCAACCAACGTTATAACGGCTATACTTTTAAGGTTCTTTTTTATAATTCCAACCTTGAAAAACTCACCTATTCCAAACGATATAAACGCAAGTGCTATATCGGATATAAAAGCCGAACCGCTAATAACTCGTTCTGGTATTAAATCAAGGCAAAACGGGCCTATCAAAATTCCAACCAAAACGTACGCCGTTACGTTTGGGAGTTTTAGTAGCTTTGTAATTCGCGTTGCTAAAAAACCCAAAAACAGAATGAGCGATACGGATATTATTACTATTGCTACGGTATTTGAACCGAGGCTTTGGTAGAGTTTATCAAGCATCCCGTTAATTCCTTTTAATTACTTTACTGTTCTTGCTGAAATAATATTCGCGCCGAATACGTTTTCCTTAATAACGTCACCCGTTTTTACAGGCGCGGTTGCGGTTATCGAGTTAATTTCTTCCATAACCGAAAACATATCTTTTTTGCTAACGGGTCTATCCGTTTTAACGGGTAAAACCCTGCCGTCTGAAAGCTTTACCGTTGAGGTTACAACTCTCTTAGGGTCAACTATTTCATTCTCGGCATACATTTTGCCTCGCGGACAAGAATAACCCGAAAATTCGTTAACACCGTCAACTGTTTTTACGGTAATTTTACAACCCATAGGGCACTCAACACAAGTAAGTTCTCTTATCATATCTCACCCTCCACCGATACAGTAATATCACCGCTTAAATTCTTAATTTTATCCGCAAGTAAAAGCGCCGTTTCCATCTCACCGGGGACGGAAATCTTCTTCTTTTTAGTAGCGATTACCTCATCGCCACAGCAAACCTTTACCGTGCAGTTTTTAATAACCTTGTTAACTCTAAAGAAAAGCTTAACGTTTTCATTAGAATTTACGTTCAGTTTTTGCGGTAAAACGTAGGAAACGTTTGCTCCGCAGTTAGTTTCAACAACCTTTTTAGCTTGCTTTCCGTTTAATACGTAGCTTGCCGCATACTTGCCTGCAATCTCCGCCTCTTCCGAAACGAAGTCAACAAGGTCATGAACTTGCAATACGTTACCGCAAGCAAATATTCCGTCAACACTCGTTTCTCTCGTTTGGTCAACTACAGCGCCTTTCGTTCTCGGCGATAAGCTTACGCCAGCCGTCTTTGAAAGTTCGTTCTCGGGAATTAATCCTACCGAGAATAAAACGGTATCACAGTCAAAGTGCTTTTCAGTACCCTTTATGGGTTTTTTATTCTCGTCAACCTCGGCAATGGTAACGCCCGATACTCTATTTTTGCCTTCAATATTGATTATCGTGTGGTTGAGATACAAGGGAATATCAAAATCATCAAGGCATTGAACGATATTTCTCTTTAAACCCGATGAGTGAGGCATAATCTCGCAAACTGCGTGAACCTTTGCTCCCTCAAGCGTCATGCGCCTTGCCATTATCAAGCCGATGTCACCCGAACCGAGTATTACAACGCTCTTTCCAGGCATATAGCCTAATATGTTAACGTATTTTTGAGCAGTACCTGCAGAATATACGCCTGCTGGGCGAGTGCCGGCAACGTTGAGCGCACCGCGACTTCTTTCACGGCAACCCATAGATAACACGATTGCCTTTGCGCTTATCGTAAACACTCCGCTATCAACGTTCATTGCCGTAACCTTTTTATCCTCGGAAACGGAAAGAACGGTAGTTTCGGTTAAATACTCTATTTTTCTATCCATAACGCCGTCGATAAACCTTTCAGCGTATTCAGGGCCGGTTAAACTCTCTTTAAAGCGAGCTAAGCCAAAGCCGTTGTGGATACATTGATTGAGTATTCCACCGAGCGAGCTTTCTCTTTCGAGAATTAATATGTCTTTAACTCCGTTATCGTATGCGGATATCGCTGCGGCAAGACCTGCAGGGCCACCGCCTATAATTATAATATCGTAACTCGTTTTCATTTGGTTTTACCTACTAAAAGCTTAGAATTTTTACTACTCTTTAAAACGTCTTCCATCTTGATGCCAAGCTCTCTCGAGATAATCTCGGCAACGTGAGGCTGACAGAACCCACCTTGGCATCTACCCATACCTGCTCTCACTCTACGCTTAACCGCGTCAACCGTGGTAGCCTTTGGATTTTCGTGTATAGCACGAACTATTTCACCCTCGGTAATTTCTTCACAACGGCAAACGATTTTACCGTAACGCTTATCTTTTTTAATAATCTCGTTCTTTTGCTCAGCGGTTAAATTCTTAAAGAAATAATCGGGAGTTCTAACGCCGTTAAAGTTTTTATTTTCCTCTAACGGTAAAAGCTTTGAAACAATCTCCTCAACAACGTATTTGCCGATTGCAGGAGCGGAGGTTAACCCGGGAGATTCAATACCGGCAAGGTTGATAAAGCCCTTAGCAACCGAGCTTTCCTCAATTATGAAATCGTGCCTATCGCAGAACGCTCTAACGCCTGCAAAAGAGGTTATCGTGTTATATAAGGGAACGTTCTTGCACATTTCGTTTGCAGTTTTGGTAACGAAAGCCAAGCCGAGAGCCGAGGTGTAAGTTTCACCATCCTCAACAACCTCTGCGGTAGGCCCAAGCAAGATATTGCCGTCAACCGTGTTGGTAACGAGTATGCCCTTGCCCTTTTCGGTGGGAGTTTTAAATATGGTGTGCGAACAAAAATCACCGCTCTCTCTATCCAAAAGAACGTATTCGCCCTTTCTTCCGCCTACCTCGAAGGAATTATCGCCAACCATTTTGGCAATTTTTCCACTATTGATGCCTGCAGCGTTTATAACGACCTTAGCGTCAATCTCCCTGCCATCACTTGCAATAACGGTGTAATACCCGTCTTTTTTCAAAACGTTAGAAACGTCAAATTCAAGATAGAGTTCTGCGCCGTTATCCATAGCGTTGCCTATCTCGGCAATAGTGAGCTCGTAAGGGCAAACTATACCGCCAGTTTTGGCAAATAACGCACCAACGGCACTATCGGATATGTTAGGCTCAAGTTTTTTAAGCTCTTCACGCCCGATAACAGATAACTCGGAAACGCCGTTTTGCTCTCCCCTTTGCTTTAATTCGTTAAGGGTTTTTATTTCTTCATCAGAATAAGCAACTACGAGCGAGCCGTTGTTTTTAAACTTAACGCCAAGCTCCTTGGTGTAAGCGGGCATCATCTTGTTTCCAAGAACGTTAAACTTCGCCTTGAGTGAGCCGGGTTTTGCATCGTATCCCGCGTGAGAAATGCCAGAGTTTGCCTTGCTTTGACCCATGCAAACGTCTTCATCCTTTTCAACGAGTACTGCTTTTAAATTGTATTTAGTCAACTCCCTAAGTACGGCACCGCCTATTACGCCACCGCCTATTACTAAAACGTCAAACATAATTCTCCTATTTATTATTGACAAATATTTATAATATGAGTATAATACAAATAACCAAATCAATCAATATTTTTATTGAAATTTTTATATTTTGGCGCTAAAACTTGACTTTCGGTCAATTTTAACTGCTCATTTGAGCAAAATGAGAGATTATGAGTAATTTACAGGAAAAAGAAATATTATCATTTATTCAAGAAAAGCAATACGCATCGGTTGAGGAGATATCGAACACCTTATATATCAGCCCGTCAACCGTTAGGAGAAAGCTTACTCGCCTTCAAGATAAGGGCTTAATAACGAGGACGCGTGGCGGGGCAAAGATGAACGACTCGAGCAACTTTTTGCCGAGTTTTTCTTTCCGCACTCACCAAAACAGCTTTGAGAAGAAAAAAATTGCTTTAACTGCAACTAAACTTATCAAGAACGGTGACGTTATTTTCTTGGATGCATCGACCTCCGCATTTTTCATTGCCGAGTATTTATCGGGGTTTAAAGATATTAAAGTTATCACCAACGGTATTGACACTTTATCTCTTCTTGCAAAAAACGGCATTAACGCCTACTCTACGGGTGGCAATATCATAAAAAGCAACAGCTCGGTGCTCGGCGGTGAGCACGCGATATCAATGATAGAGAAATTCCACGCAGACATTGCGTTTTTCTCGGTAGCGTCAATCACCCGTGACGGAAAGCTCTACGATATTTTCGAAGAGGAAAACCCACCGCGAATTGCAATGCTTAAAAATGCGACGAGAAAGGTGTTTTTATCAGACAGCACTAAGTTTGGTAAAATATCCCCATACTTTACCTGCACCACTCGCGATATTGACTATATAGTGACCGATAAGCCGATTACCGAGATGTTTAACGATATTCCTCTCCCCGAAATTGTGTATTAAAAAAAGACAGGCATAACCTGTCTTTTTTAATTATTCGTTTTCAAATAAGGGAGTTGAGAAATATCTTTCAGCGGTATCGGGAAGAACGGTTACAACCGTTTTGCCTTTACCTAAAACTTTTGCAAGCTTACGAGCGGCGGCAACGTTAGTTCCGGAAGAAATTCCACACATAATACCCTCTAAGCGAGCCAAATCTTTGCTCGTTTGCAAAGCCTCTTCATCTGATATAATGCAAACGCTCTCAAAAATATCGGTATTGAGAACTGCAGGAATAAGCCCGTCACCTATACCCATTTGAATATGAGTGCCGATTGTTCCACCTGCTAAAATCGCTGCGTTTTCAGGTTCTACAGCCCAAATCTTAATATCGGGGTTTTGAGCTTTTAAAACCTCACCTATACCCGTTATCGTTCCGCCTGTTCCTATGCCTGAGCAAAATCCGTGAATAGGACCTGCAACCTGTTCTAAAATCTCTAAGCCTGTGTGGTGACGATGAACGGTGGGATTTGCCGGGTTTTCAAACTGCTGGGGAACGAAAACTTTAGGGTTTTCCTCCGCCATTTTAATCGCTCTTTTTAAGCAACGGTCAATACAGTCACCGATATTTCCGTCATCGTGCTCTAAGATAACCTCAGCGCCGTAGTGGCGAACGAGCTTACGCCTTTCTTCGCTAACGGAATCGGGCATAATAATTATCGTTTTATAGCCCTTAACCGCACCTACGAGTGCCAAACCTATGCCTTGGTTACCGCTCGTTGGCTCAACGATAATGCTATCTTTATCGATTACACCTCTCCTCTCAGCGTCGACAATCATATTGTAAGCAGTTCTAGTCTTTATAGAACCGCCTACGTTTAGCCCCTCGAATTTAACGAGTATTTCAGCGCTATCACTATCTACCATTTTATTGAGGCGAATAATAGGAGTATGACCTATTGCCTCTAACACGTTATTATAAATCATATTACTAATATACTAAATTATTTTATTTTATGCAATCAAAAACGCCGATAATGGCGTTTTTTGTTTTTTTAATTTTTACTTAATGTTAGTTGCGAGCGCAATTAGGTTTGAACATCGTGACATTTTAAGCCATTAGAAACAAGCAAAAGTAGGCTCGACTATTTATAAAGCTTAATCAACGAGCTTTTTAAGCCGTTAGAAACAAGCACAACGAGGCTCACGTAAGATTGAACAACGTGTATTTTAAGCCGTTAGAAACGAGTTAGGCAAGGCTCGACAATTTATAAAGCTTAATCAACGAGCTTTTTAAGCCGTTAGTTTGGGTATTAGACGAGGCTCGTGAAAGTGATAGGCTGAGATTGACCTTTGTGGTCATCGAAGTCTATCACTTGAGCAGAAACGAAGTATAATGCCCAAAATAACGGATTAAAATTTGCGCCAAACCATCTTGTCTACTACACGAGTGTAAGACTGAATGAGTTTTACAACCTTTGTAGAAACGATTTCCTCAACGTAATCGGGAACGGGGATACCGTAATCTCCACTTGCATTGAGTTCTACGGCAGTTTCAACTGCTTGTAAAAGTGAACTTTCGTCGATACCTGCTAAGATAAAGCAAGCTTTATCGAGTGCCTCGGGGCGCTCGGTGCTCGTTCTTATACAAACTGCCGGGAAAGATTTACCTATGCTGGTATAAAAACTGCTCTCCTCAGGCAAAGTTCCACTATCGGACACTACGCAAAATGCGTTTAGCTGGAGGTTGTTATAGTCGTTAAAGCCGAGTGGCTCGTGGCAAATAACCCTCTTATCAAGCTTAAACCCACTCTTTTCGAGGCGGTTTTTGCTCCTTGGGTGACAGCTGTAAAGTATCGGCATATCGTACTTTTCGGCAAGCTTATTAATTGCCGTGAATAGTGATAAGAAGTTCTTTTCAGTATCGATATTTTCCTCTCTATGAGCGGAAAGTAAAATATACTTTTTACTCTCTAAACCCAAACGCTTTAAAACGTCACTCCCCTCAATCTCGGAGAGATTGTTTCTAAGCACCTCAGCCATAGGCGAGCCTGTAACGTAAGTTCTTTCTTTGGGTAGTCCACAGTCTGCAAGATATCTTCTCGCGTGCTCGGAATACGCTAAATTAACGTCAGATATAATATCTACGATACGGCGGTTGGTCTCTTCCGGCAAGCACTCGTCTTTACAACGGTTGCCTGCTTCCATATGGAAAATGGGAATATGGAGGCGCTTTGCGGGAATTGCCGATAAGCAACTGTTGGTATCGCCTAAAATCAAAAGAGCGTCGGGCTTAATTTCAGCCATAAGTTTATATGAACAGTTGATAATGTTGCCAACTGTAGCACCCAAATCGTCGCCTACAGCGTCCATATACACTTCGGGCGCATCAAGCTTTAAGTCTTTGAAAAATACGCCGTTAAGGTTGTAATCGTAGTTTTGACCGGTGTGAGCCAAAATACAATCAAAGTATTTACGGCATTTGTTTATAACGGCGGAAAGTCTTATAATTTCAGGTCTAGTACCAACGATAATTAAAAGCTTTAACTTGCCGTTATCTTTAAATTTAACGTCGCTATAATCGAGTTTAATGTTTTCCATAATTTCTCCCTTACTCAAACACTTTGAGTTTTTCGTAAATTGATTTTCTTTCTTTTGCCTGAGCGCTCATTTTTGAAAGCTTTGGCTTTTTGCCTATCATAGTCAAAAATAAGAACCTAATCGCCCTATAGCAGTATATAAATGGATAAAGTATCCAAATTTTTTTAACGATTTTGTTTTGCGTTATTACCGCAACGTGAAGACCGTGCGCTAAGTTATAAAGTGCGCCGTGTTTAGTTCCGCCCTTTCCGTGTTCGGAAATGAGCATTCCGCTTTTTTGACGGCTAACGTCCTTTACGCCAAACGTTCCGCCGTTGAAAATATCTTCAAGAATTTCATAGCAAAGCTCACTTTCCACATCTAAAGCAAACTCTGGGCAAGGAATTTGAAACGCCAAACTACAAGTTTTTGCTATTACAGCCGTGTAATGATATAAGCCTATATCTTTTAAAAACGGGAGTAAAGTTTCAGCCCAAAACGGCTCGCCTTGCGTTTTGTTAAGATATAGTGCGAAGTCACATAAATGCCTAAGCCCAAGCCCTTCGCCAAGCATATGATGTTGCATATGCAAGAGTAAAATTAAGCCGTGATACAAATCGTTTGGCGCATTAAAATCACCGAGCTCGCAATGCATTTTAACGCTAGTTTTTATAGCAGGCTTTAAAAACTCTTCTATCTTTTCACCAAGCTTTCCAAACGGAATACCTGCAACTCTAAAATGCATCTCTAAATTTGCCGTGCCTTTTTTTAAAACGACGTGATTATCGTGCTCAGGGCCAACCTTTTCATATCCGCTTGAAATAAGCAACTTTTCAATTTCTAAAACGTTTTCCTTATCTACTAAAAAGTCCACGTCACCATAAGCGCGGAGCTCAGGGTTTTTATAGTAAGCACCCGCCGATTGACCTTTTAGTATTATATACGGATATTTGCCATTAAGCAAGGATATAAGCTCTGCCTGGTCGTTGAAAACTGAAAGGTTTGACTTTAAAACGAGCATTGACGCGTTTTCCCACACGGGATAAACGTCAGACGGAATTAGCGTTTTAAACTCTTTAGCGCTTTCGAACGCAAGATACATTACCGACTGAACTCTGCTTTCTCTAACCAGCTTTTTCCAGTCGATACCGTCGAGCACATCCTTATTTATAGTCACGTTTTCGTTTATGCCCTTTGCTATTAAGTTTAAAAGTAGCTCTTGCTCCTTAGTTAAACCTTTCATTTTTACAGCTTAAATTATCCTTATCTTACTATTTTATATAATAACCTAACAAATTTTAACAACAACGGTCTTGTTAACAGCCAAATAGAAAGGCGTTTCTTTATACTACTTGACGCAATCATGTGTTTATTTTTTCTAACGTACTCAAAAAGTTTTTCGCTCTTTAATTTAGAATATTGTTGCTTAAAATATTGATTATCTTTAATTTTAACTATCGTTTTAAGAACGTCTATAGCGCTTATATACGCCATATATAAAAGCCAGTCCTTACTCGTAACGTTATTTTTGCCGTTATATTTCCCTTCACGCAAATACTCGTTAAACTTTACGTATAAAAAGTAAGAATTAACGTAGCTTTTTATCAGTTTTTTAGGGTTCGTTCCGCTTGATATCGCTGAATTTTCACGAATTCTATAATTGTAACAAACAGCATCAAACTTCACAAACTTTTCAAGCGTAAGTAAAATATCATAATGAAATAATAAATCTTCAGCAAGAAATAACTCTTCATAAAAACGAACGCCGTTTCGCACGAGATATTCTTTACTTATTAAACCTTGCCAAACAACTACTAAGCCTGTATCCGTTTGCAAATTTTGAGCATTTATAGTTTTATAACCATCCTTAAGCGTTAAATTATCATTGTAAATTACTCTATAATCTAAGCTGTTTTTTATCGTTTTGATAACGTGATTATCTTCTAAAACGTTAACGTAATTTCCATATACGCACGGAACACCCTCTTTAACCGCAGTATTATAGAATAATGCTGCCGTATCAGGAACTATCATATCGTCGGGATCAACAAACCAAATAAACTCGCCTAACGCCTCTTCTATCAATCTGTTGCGCGTGTATGACACACCTTTGTTGCATTCATTTTTAAATACTCTTATATTATCGTAGTCAGTTGCGTATTTAAGAAGTTTTTGATAAGAAGTATCTGTAGAGCAATCGTCTATTAACACAATTTCATACGATACGCCCTCTACTTTTAAAATAGACTGTAAACAATCATCTAAAAACTTCTCTACGTTATAAACGGGAAGACAAAACGATATCTGAATATTTTTATTGCACGTATTGTTAATTTCCATAAATTAAACTATTTCAAAAAAAGTATCTGGATGGTTTCTATCAAACTGCTCGTTAGCCCACATCACGGTAACGAGATTTTCAGTTTCAGATAAGTTTATTATATTATGAGTGTAACCCGGAAGCATATGGACCGCTTGAATTTTATCACCAGATACCTCAAAACGCAAAACCTCGTCCGAACCGATTTTTCTCTGCTCGATAAGTCCGTGACCGGAAACAACTATAAAGAACTCCCACTTGGTATGATGATAGTGCTGACCTTTAGTTATCTTTGGCTTTGATACGTTAATAGAAAACTGGCCGCACTTTTCGGTTTTTAAAAGTTCTGTAAAACTTCCCCTATCGTCAACATTCATCTTAAGGTCAAAGCACACCTTTTCTTTAGGAAGATAAGATAGATAGGTTGAATATAGTTTTTTTGCAAAGCTACCGTTTGCAATTTCCGGCATAACCAAGGTGTTCGGTTGCTCGGCAAAGGCGTATAAAAGGTCTACTATCTCCCCAAGCGTTACTTTATGGGTAACGGGAACAAAACAATACTTGCCGTCAGATTTTTCAACGGGATTTAACCCGTCGTATTCACAGCGGCTTTCTCTATTTTGCAAGAGATTAAGCATTTCGTCAATCAAATCATCTATATACAAAAGCTCAAGCTCTATATCTCTATCATTTACAGTTATCGGGAGGTCGTTTGCAACGTTGTTGCAAAAGGTTGCAACGGCGCTGTTGTAATTAGGTCTACACCACTTGCCAAAAAGATTTGGAAAACGGTAAACGCATACTTTAGCGCCCGTTTGCTCGCCATACTCAAAAAATAGTTCCTCGCCTGCCTTTTTACTCTTGCCGTATTCACCGCCGGCATACCTACCGATAAGCGTTGCTTGAATAGACGAAGAAAGCATTATCGGGCATTTGTTTTCGTGCTTTTTAAGCGTGTCTAACAAAGTGGAGGCAAAACCAAAATTGCCCTTCATAAAATCTTCAGGGTTTTCAGGGCGATTTACTCCTGCTAAATTGAATACGAAATCACACTCCTTAGCAAACACCTCAAGATCTTCTACGGTATTATCTATATCGTAACGGAAAACCTCTTCGATTATAAGTTCAGGGCGAGTTCTATCTTTTCCACTTTTTAAATTTTCAAGCGCAAGGCATAAGTTTTTCCCAACAAAACCGTTAGCGCCAGTTACTAATACTTTCATAATTATTCTCTTGCTTGCTTAAAGGGTTTTTAAAATATTGTTCATGTTTTCAAGGTCAACGGGATTGTCAATCTCAGCGCAAAGCTTGTCCTTAAAGTCTAACGGTAAAATTTCGCACTTATCTGAAACAACGTTAAACGCGTTTTCAGCATAACATTTAACGGTATCGCTTTCACAGAATTTAACAATCTCAGCAAGCCAAACAGTCCAGTCCTTTGCATTTAACTTGTATAACGGCTGAGCAGCAACGGCGTTGTCAAAGAACTCAATGCCAACTTTTACAATTTTGCCGTTATCAAGCACAGCTTTAAAATCTTTTTCAGGTAAAGATTGAGTAGAACTTACCGTCATACAACTATCTTTACTTTCTATCGCCATTTTGAGAACGCTATCTTCAAACACGAGGTCACCGTGTAAAAGCAACACGTCTTGATTGTCAATTAACTCCCTTGCGCAATAGATAGAATAGATATAGTTGGTTTTATCGTATATGGGATTTTTTACAAATTCAAAGTTAATGGGAAGGTTTAAAGATTTGCAGTAATCACTTAAAACCTCGTCATAGTAACCCGTAGTTAATAAAACGTCAGTTATGCCGTTTTTAACAAGCAAGGAAAGTTGCCTGCTTAAAATGGTTTCACCGGTTACTAAATCGGTCATACATTTGGGGTGTTCTTTAGTGTAAACGCCCATACGGCTACCAAGACCTGAATTTAAAATAATTGCTTTCATAATTTCTCCTTATATAAGTTGTTCTTTAATATATTCAAGTGATGCAATTTTAGCTTTAGTTTCCTCAACGGTTAAAAGCTTTGTATTATTTGAGTTAAACTCGGTTAAAGTATTTCTATCCGCATCACCGTTTTTGAAGTAATTATCGTAGTTAAGACCGCGGTTATCTGCAGGAACTCTATAAAAATCTCCCATATCGATAGCTTTTGCACATTCCTCGTTGGTGAGAAGAGTTTCATACATCTTTTCGCCGTGGCGAATACCGATAACTTTGATATTATTTTTGTCGCCACCAAAGAGCTCGCAAACCGCCTCGGCTTGAGTTTTAATAGTGCAAGCAGGTGCTTTTTGAACTAAAATATCTCCACTCTTGCCGTGCTCAAACGCAAACAATACCAGATCAACTGCCTCATCTAAAGACATTATAAATCTCGTCATTTTCGGATCAGTTAAAGTTATGGGCTGATTGTTTCTAATTTGGTCAATCCAAAGGGGAATAACCGAACCGCGACTGCACATAACGTTGCCGTATCTCGTACAACATATTTTAGTCTTTTCAGGTTCAACCGTACGCGATTTTGCAACTATAACTTTTTCCATCATAGCTTTACTCGTACCCATGGCGTTTACGGGATATGCCGCTTTATCCGTAGAGAGGCAAACGATGTTTTTAACACCAGCCTCAATCGCTGCAGTTAACACGTTTTCAGTACCTAAAACGTTAGTTTTAACTGCCTCTATAGGAAAGAATTCACACGAGGGAACTTGCTTGAGCGCTGCAGCGTGGAAAATAAAATCAACGCCGTGCATAGCGTTTTTAACGCTTGCTAAATCCCTAACGTCACCGATGTAAAATTTGATTTTACCTGCAACGTCCGGCATTTTTGCCTGAAATTCGTGGCGCATATCGTCTTGTTTTTTCTCATCGCGAGAGAAAATTCTAATCTCGCCGATATCAGTCTTTAAAAACCTATTAAGAACTGCGTTACCAAAACTGCCCGTGCCACCTGTTATAAGTAAAGTTTTGCCATTAAATAAACTCATTATCTTTCTCCTTGTAATTAATTAATAATTATTTTATCGTGAGTTTTAATCTTTTATAAAAAATTCGCATAAGTGATGCGTTACTCGCTGTTCTTCCGGCGGTAATTGCATATAATCGCCGTAAATAGCAGTTAGTATTTCGTGGTAGTTTTTAGGAATGTAAAACTCTAAACCCTCAAACTCCGCCTTTATACGCTCTACGTAGTTTCCCTTTAATATCCTTTCCTTTTTATAACTGTAAAGGCACTCGTGTGAGCCCACGTATCTTGCCGTATCGTAAGGATATTTTTCGTGCTCAGTTTTAGCTTTTTTCAAAAAATAACTTCTATTTTTAAAATAACAACCTAACAATATCTTTTTTATTACTATCTTAAATTTGTTTATAAGCGGTTTATCTTTATAATATAAATTTTGATAATAGTGCGCCGTGTATATTTTTGCAAGCTTTTGTTTCCAAGCCTCATACTCATTATCGCCCTCGGGAATACCATCTAAGGGAAACACGTCAATATTTATCATATCAGTATTTTTCTTAGCACCCTCTTCATTCTTTACAGTATTTTTATCTCCAATTTTCAAATATGGGTGTATCAACTGCCCTGGAACTATTGCAACGATATTACTATCACTCATTTCGCGATTAAAATTCTCAATAACGAAATCATAGTCCTTTCTCATCATAACAAGGTCTATATCATCATCCCAAGGGATAAAACCCTTATGTCTAATAGCGCCTATTAATGAACCGTACGCCAAGCAATACCAAAGGTTATGCTTATCACAAAACTCAGCAAACTTAACTAAAATACCAAGCTGTATCTTTTTCGATTCATCTAATGTTATCTTCTTCATAAACCTCCTTTCGTTGTGTGTTTTCCTTAAATGGACAAATGTTTGCACATAACTTGCAATTTACACACAGCTTTTCATCAATTTGAGGATACAAAAACCCCTCGTTATCACTAACCATTTTTATTGCTCGTTTTGGGCAAACGGCATAACACGCACTACAGCCCGAGCAATCTTTTTTACTCTCAAATAAAGTTGGAATTTCAGTTTTTATCATCTTTTAATCCCCAACCTTTTCAAGATTTTTTTGGCGCGCCTTTTTATTCTAACATAAAAAGAGTCGCCTGCATACTTTTTAATTACCTTTTTTATAGGTTTTTTGCCGTAATAATTCCAAAACTCTTTCCTGTTTTCAGGCTCGGTTTCACTCTCGTAAAGAGGTCGTTGCCAAACCTCTCTCGGTTCAACTGCAATAACAGATAAACTATCTATTGACTTATTAAATAAATCAACGCCGTTTTGAGTGTTTAGTATTACGAGTGAAACGCCTTTATCATCGTTAAACTCTGGGTGTGAGGATTGAATCCCCCATGCGTCACCTATCGCGATATCGGCTACGCGTTTGCTTTTAAACGGACAGTTAAAGCAAGACGGGCGAAGTATGCAATGTCTGTAAAAAAGATATCTAAAATCGGTACTATCATACCTCGTGCCATCTTCAAAATACACCGTTTCGGTATGTGATGCCCAACCGAAATCAATCTTATTTCTAAAATCTACACTTTTGATCTTTTTGCCGTTTACCTTTTCAATATGGTCAAGGTAATCTCTCCACACCTTTGGCGAAGGTGTACCGTGGCAAACAATATCAACCGTAATAAGATTATCAAGGCTTACTTTTTTAGCGTTTAAAAATGCTAAAATTCCCGCCACCTCGCAAGGCGTGCCAGAAAAGAGGACTTTTTTACCGTCTCTTAAGTCGCGTTCAACGGATAAAAACGTATCGCCCTTATCACTTTGAACGTATTTTGAACCGCGGAATAAATCTCTTTCTTCAAAATTATCGGCGTGAGCGTGTAGAGCTATAAAATCGCCATTTAGCTTTACACCGTAAACTCTTCCACCCTCATTCAAGATTATATCTGTAAGTGCGGTAAACACGCCTCCACTTCGAGATGAAAGCCTCGTTTTTAAATCCTCGTGCTTAACGCATAGATAATCGCCGAGCTCGAAAGCTTTATTGTTGTTTTCCATTTATAACGTTCTCCGATAAGAATTTTAGAGATTTTTCTTTTATTTCACTAATCTTCAAATTAACGCTATCCCAGTCGATATCAGTAAAATCTGAACCGTCGACGTTTCTATTTGACACACCTGCAATTTTTGCAAGGCTTTCTATTCTTGAGTTAAAGTTTATCTCTCCACCTGCTAATTTAAAATAAACGTCAGTATTAAATATCAACGAATAAGCAAAACCGTGGAAAGACGAAGTTATAACCGCTTCCGCATCTTTTATAAGGCGCAAAAATGCCTGAACAGGAACGTTGCGCAAATTTTTAACCCCAAGCCTTGCAAGCTTATCGGTATTAATATAAACGACCTTTGCTCCCTTTTCCCTCGCGATTTTTTGAGAGAACTCTTTAAGTTTATCGGTGTATGGAGAACCTATAACGTACACTAAAACGTATTTACCTTTAACAACCGGTTTTTTTAGTGATATATACTTGTATTCATCAGCGTTAAGAAGAAAAGCGGGATCACACACCTGAACTACATCTTCTACCCCGTTATTTACTAAATACTCGTAAAGATCCAACTCTCTTGCCGAAACAGCATCTAACCTATCAATTAACGGCTTGTCAGAAGAATAACAATTATCGTAAAGTTTTATTGAGCCTACACTCGCGGCATATGCAACTTTAGCTTTATCCTCGCTGGCAAATCTTAAAAAATAATTTTTATCGTTGTTTGTTAAAGCACCATTCCAAATTTGGTCAGAACCTGTTACGAATACGTCATAATCGCTATTCGCTTTAGAAATTTCATTTTCAGAATAGGTTTTTGAACCTACCTTTAAAAAAGCATCTCTAAATATTTTAAAATCATGATTATTGCGTCTACGATAACGGTTAATAAAGAAATATTTTAACTTCGTTCTAACGCGCTTGTATGATGATAACGGCTTTACAACGTATCTATTCTTTATCGCTGAATTTTCGTAGTCAACAACCTCGCAATTTACATTCTTGCCGTTTTCGTTGCCGAGCTTATCAATTGCATGAGAAAGTGCGTACGCTTGAAGTACCGCACCGTAGTTGTCAGCTTGATGGAAGGTTAATATTCCTACTCTTCTATCCCCTTCTTCTGCAAGTAATTTACACTCACATATAGCGTGGCTTGGACCTCTAATCTCAACGGAAGGCTCATTCGACATAAAATCATCGCCAAAAGTTTCTTTGAGCCAGTTATTATAATCGGAAACGGCGAGGAACTTTTCACCTCTGAAATCAAGTTCTATATAATTTTTAAACCTATCTATTGAAATGGGCTTGACGCTCTTTATAGGATTTGTAAAGTTATAAAGATATTCCGAGGTTTTACCCCTAAGTAGTTTTTGGATTTTTTTGTTTATATATCCTAAAGAACGTATCGAAACGATTTTGTAAACGAATTTTTTAAGCCTCGATATCTTCCTTTCACGATTAGTATGAGAATTTATAAGCCCAAGTTTTATCTGCCTTGCCCCATTTAAAACTGCAAGTCTCTTAATCTTTTTCTTATAAGTTTTAGGATTTGCATAATCGTACGGCACGATATCTAAAAATAGACCGTGGTGAATATCTAAAAATTCATAATTTGCTTGTACGTATTTAGTGCCGTTTAATCTCAGTTTTGAATAAGATAACGGAAAGTTTTTATCAGTATCCGTATTTTGGAGGAAAAAACCATCGTTTAAATCAGTTTTGCATGCGGAAACGAACTTATCGTAATCTTCGCGTAGCATAACAACGTCTAAATCGTCATCCCAGGGAACAAAATCACCGTATTTTACAGCGCCGAGTAGCGTTCCACCCTCAAGCGTGTAGTTAATGCCGTGTTTTTTGCAAACTCTATCAAACTCTTTTAAAAGTAGAAAGAGTTGCTTATGAACTTTTTCAATGGGCACGTTTGCAACGTAATAATTTTTCATAAAAACATCCTAAATTAAACTGTTAAACGAATTTAACCATGCGCTTATATTATATCTTTCTTCATATAATTCACGCGCGCGCACGCTCATGGAGTAATATTTTTCACCATCGTCAATAAGATTTGAAATAGCTTTAGCAAAATCTTCACCGGTAGAGCCAAGCGGTAATCTAAAGCCGTTTTCTCCGTTTATCACGTACGAGCCAACACCGCCCGTATCGTAGGTTACGGAAACAATTCCGTTCATGCTCGCCTCGGCAAACACTATTCCCGCCGCCTCAGCTATTGTTGGCAAAATCAAGAAATGTGAATTTTTGTAAATATCGACAAGCCTTGCAAGCTGACTGCTATCGTTTTTATTCAAAAACCCAACCTTTATAACGTTTGGATTAGAAATCTCTATAGGTGGATTGCACCCAACGAGATACAGTTTTGCATCATATCCCATAGTGGTTAACGCCTCTAAAGCTTTAAGCGCAACATCACCGCCCTTTCTCCTCCATTCAACTCCACAAAAGAGAAGGTTTAATTGTTTATCAATAAGGTGTTTAGGCGTTGCTTTAGTATCTTCAAAATTAGATGCAAACGGAATAACAACCGCCTTTTCCTCTGAAACGCCGTACGTTTTAACTACGAAATCTTTAGCCCACTCCGATGCAAGTATTACCTTGTGCGCCTTTTTTACGGCGAGCCTTTCTATCTCGTTTCCGCCTTTAATCGTTGAGGCGGAAAGGTTGTTTAAATAATCATAATAACCTAACATTTGCGGAAAGAGCGCATCGGTTAAATATATTATTTTTCTATCCGTTTTACAAAATGCTATCGCATCGCTTTTTGCAGGGCAAAAAACATAATCCACGTCGCTACCCTTTAATTTGTTAGTAACGATTTTAGATTTTTTCTTTGCACTTGCAACGGTGAACGATTGAATATACTTTTTACCGGTAAAAAGCTTTACAAGTTTTGATTTAACCCTTGAGATAAAGTGGGAAAGCTTACTATTTAAGGTCACGTCGATACACTCAACCTCGTGCTCGGATTTCAACGCGTTGTACATTGACGTTACCGTACCCGACCACAATCTTTTATCCTGAGGATTACCTTCAACGATAAACGCTATCTTCAAGCTTGCTTTCTCCTTTTAAATTTATTTAAAACCTTTTTGAACGGTTCTGTTAACAATTTCTTTTCCTCTTTATTCCAGCCAAGTAGCCACATTGAAATAACGTAAACTACCGCCACTAAAATACATTTTACAATAAAGAGTATCCAGCCTGCAGTCTTCCAAAAATAGAAGAGAGCAAAGCCAAAGCACCCCGTTATAACGATGGGCACAAGCATTTTAATAAAGCAATTATAGTAGAACGAGAACATATTTACTCCCAGCTTTTTATGGAAAGTAAAGCTCATTAAGATAAAGCGCAAGCAGTAAGCTACACAAATAGAAATCGCACTACCTATAACCCCAAAGAACGGAATTAACGCGAAAGATAAACCGATGTTAACAACGCCCATAATAGTGTAAATTAAG
>JAFQEV010000008.1 GCA_017398825.1 Clostridia bacterium | reverse complement strand
TACGCCCCCAACCTCAAATTTACCTCCGCAATAATCGGTAAAGATTATTACGAAAGCTTTGATATAACGGTTACTGAGATTGATAAAATTGCAGTAATATCAAACGGCACGTCAATCTTTTCAAAGCCGTTATTCGACGCCAACTACAAGGTTGCAAGCATTGAAAAAGGAACTCAAGTTACGGCGCTTTGCGAAGTTGAATTCAACGGCGTTTCAATGACGCTGATTTCTACCAGCGAGGATAAAACTCCTACGGGCTACGTGATAACCGGCTATTTAAACGGCGAAATTTTAACCGAAACCACCTTAAACAGCGAAACTATAACGGTTCTTACCAGCGACGGAAGAAGGCATTTTAACAGCGTTTTAATGATAACGATAATTGCCCTCACCGTAACCTGCGTAGCACTCTTTATCGAAAAGAAACTTCTCTTTGATAAGGAAGACGGAAACAAAACAAACTAATTTTACAATCAAAAAAAGCACGGAAAATTCCGTGCTTTTTTTATTTTTAGTTTTTACCGTATAGCGAATCCATAGCCTCGCTGTACTTTTTCAACTTATCGTACTGCTTAAGTTCAAGTTCACCGTCAAAGCTCTCTAACGCCTTTTTCTCAACTTTTGTGATTTTGGTGGGAACTTCTACAACGATTGTAACGTAAAGGTCGCCAACGCCGTTTCTCGACTTTATACCCTTACCCCTTATTACCATAGTTTTTCCGCTTTGAGTACCCTCGGGGATATTGAGTTCATAAACGTCGTCAAGTGTTGGGATATTCACCTTTCCTCCAAGGCACGCCGTTTTAAAAGAGATGGGAACTTCAACGTATAGGTCGAAATTCTTGCGTTTAAACAGCTTGTGAGGCAACAGCTTAAATACCACGATTAAGTCACCAGCCTCACCGCCAACGGTTGATGCGTTACCAAATCCACGCTTTCTCATATACGAATTATTATCCGCACCAGCGGGTATATCCAAGGTTACGGTCGTAGCAGTTCTATTGTAGCCCTTACCTGCACACTTTTCGCATTTATCAGTAATCTTCTTACCAGTTCCCTTACAATCCGAACAAGGTTTTACGCTGATTGAGCGGAAAAAGCCACCGCCTGTAACGTATTGAACTTGACCAGAACCTTTACAGGTTGAACACGTTGTATACGCCGTGCCGTTTTTAGCACCTGTTCCTTTACATGCAGAACACGGTTCGTTGCGGTTGTACTTAATTTCGCGCTTACAGCCTTTAGCGGCATCTAAAAAGGAAAGCTCAACCTCGATAGTAACGTCTTGCCCCTTTTTGTTTTGCTCCGCTCTCGAACTTGCCGAGCCACCCGTAAACGAACCGAAAATATCTCCAAAAATATCGCCAAAGCCACCAAAACCGCCAAAGCCACCGTCACCGCCGAAATTGAAACCGCCCATTCCGGGATTTTCAAGCTCGAAATCGTACTTCTTTCTCTTTTCGGGGTCGGAAAGCGTTTCGTTAGCCTCGTTTATTTCTTTAAATTTTTGAGCGGCAGCCTCATCACCGGGATGAAGGTCGGGGTGATACTGGCGAGCCAGCTTTCTATATTGAGTTTTAATTTGGTCTTGCGTAGCGTTTTTATCAACACCCAAGATTTCATAATAGTTAGCCATAATTATACCTGTTTTTCTTTGTTTTTACCAAATAGCAGTATTGCAATAACGCCAAAGGCGTTAAGTATTATATAATACCAAACGCCGATTGATTGTAAATTATGTACCATTGCCGACGAGAAGTCGGCAATGGAAAATAAATTATTCATAGATTAGGATTGATGAAACTCCGTATCGCCATCGGTTGAACCGTCAGCATTAGGCTGAGCACCATCTGCCTGAGCTTGTTGATAAAGTTTAGCAAAGATTGCTTGAGCCTCGTTTGAAAGCTTTTCAGTTGCCGCTTTAATTCTATCGTTATCGTTAGATTCAAGCTCAGTTTTAGCCTCTTTAATGAGTTCTTCAAGTTTTGCCTTGTCTTCTTCGGGGAGCTTATCTCCGTTTTCCTTAAGAGCCTTTTCCATTTGGAAAATCATACCGTCAAGAGCGTTTCTATTATCAACAGCCTCTTTTCTCTTCTTATCCTCTTCCTCGTACTGTTCAGCCTCTTTAACCGCCTTATTGATTTCATCTTCAGAAAGGTTGGTAGAAGACGTGATAGTAATATCAGCCGATTTTTGAGTGCCGAGGTCTTTTGCAGTTACGTGAACGATACCGTTTGCGTCAATATCGAAGGTAACCTCGATTTGAGGAATTCCGCGAGGAGCGGGAGCAATGCCGGTTAAGTTGAACTGACCTAAGGTCTTATTGTCTTTTGCAAACTTTCTCTCACCCTGAAGAACGTGAATAGTAACCTCGGGTTGATTGTCAACTGCGGTTGAGAATACTTGAGATTTCTTAGCAGGAATAGTAGTATTTCTCTCGATAAGCGGAGTGCAAACACCACCTAAAGTTTCAATACCTAAGGTAAGCGGAGTTACGTCAAGAAGTAATACGTCCTTTACCTCACCCGTGAGAACGCCACCTTGAATTGCAGCACCGATTGCAACGCACTCGTCGGGATTGATGCCCTTGAACGGCTCTTTGCCGGTTACCTGCTTAACCCTTTCAATAACGGCGGGAATTCTAGTCGAACCACCAACCATAATAACTTTAGCAAGGTCGCTATAGGATAAACCAGCGTCTTTAAGCGCTTTAGTGATAGGCTCGATGGTCTGCTCTACTAAATCGGAAGTGAGCGCATCGAACTTTTGGCGAGTAATAGTCTCGTCTAAGTGCTTAGGACCGTTAGCGTCAGCCGTAATGAACGGAAGGTTCACGTTAGTAGAAGTCATTGAAGAAAGCTCGATTTTAGCCTTTTCTGCAGCCTCTTTTAAGCGTTGCATTGCCATTTTGTCTTTAGAAAGGTCAATGCCCTCTTTCTTTCTAAACTCGTCAACGAGGTAATCCATAACCTTCTTGTCAAAGTCGTCACCACCGAGCATGTTGTTACCGCTCGTTGCTAAAACTTCGAACACGCCGTCGCCGATATCTAAAATAGAAACGTCGAACGTACCGCCACCAAGGTCGTAAATCATAACCTTGTGAGAAGAAGTATCCTTATCCAAACCGTAAGCAAGTGCTGCTGCGGTAGGCTCGTTGATTACCCTTAATACGTTAAGACCTGCGATCTTGCCAGCGTCTTTAGTTGCTTGACGTTGCGCGTCGTTAAAGTATGCGGGGCAAGTGATAACCGCGTCCTTTACAGCCTCGCCGAGATAGCTTTCAGCGTCCTTTTTAAGCTTGGAAAGTATCATTGCGGAAATTTCCTGAGGGGAATATTTCTTTCCGTCAATATCAACCTTGTAGTCAGAACCCATGTGTCTTTTAATGGAGATAACCGTTCTATCGCTGTTAGCAACCGCTTGGCGCTTTGCTACTTGACCAACGAGCCTCTCTCCGTCCTTTTGAAAACCTACTACCGACGGCGTGGTTCTTGCGCCCTCAGCATTTGCAATAACTATCGGCTCACCGCCTTCCATAACGGCTACGCACGAGTTTGTAGTACCTAAGTCAATACCTATAATTTTACTCATATCAATTCTCCTTATATAATATGTTTTTGCTTAATTATTATTTTGAAAGTTAGTAACCTAAACTATCTATCAGTCCCCTATTACTACGACTTGCGCGTAACGGATAACTTTATCGTTTAATTTATAACCTTTTAAAAATACCTGCTTAACGTTACCAGACGTTTCACCTTCCGCCTTTGGCATTTGCATTATCGCCTCGTGGAAATTCGGGTCGAACGGCTCTCCTACGGGATTAATCTCAGTTACCCCCTCAGCCTCGAGCATTTCGCTGAACTGGCGCGCTATGAGTTTGATACCCTCCATAGTCTTCTCGTCTAAATTCATAGTCAAAGCCCTATCAAGCGTATCCCCTACGACTAATATCTTTTTAATAATATCAATCTTGCCTTCTTTATATGCGTTTATTCGCGTATCTTGATTTCTCTTTTTGAAATTCTCAAAATCGGCAGCACATCTAAGCCAGCTTTCCTTTGTGGAAGCGCCTTCCGCTTTCAAAGTTTCTATCTCTTTTTTTAACTGCTCGTTTTCAGCTAAAAGCGCCTTAACGGTTGGTTTTTTGGTTTGTTGTTCTTCCATATCTCTCCTACTTGTCTGCTAATATACTCTCTAAAATTCTACCAACGTTTTCAAGAACGGCAACTACCTTTTGGTAATCCATTCGCGACGGACCTATTACGCCGTACGTGCCTATTTTTTTACCTGCAACCGTGTAAGTTGCGGAAACTAGCGAACTGTCTTTAGGTAATTTTTCATACCCGTCAGACCCGATTTTTACGTTGATTTTGAGTGCTCGATTATCCTCGGTCAAGATGTCTAAAAGCTTATCTTTACTCGTTACAACCTCTAAAAATTCCTTTATCCTGTCAACGTCTAAATAATCGGCGTGACGCAAGATTTTATCCTGCCCGTCAATCATAAGTTTGCTATCTTCCTTAGCGGAGAAATAAGCCTTAAGCGCGTCGATAACGTTAACGAATATAGTTTTGTAACCGGAAAAACTGTCGTTAAAGTCAACCTCCATATCGCAAATTTCCTCAAACGACTTTTCCTTGAACAACTTGTTGATAAACGCGTTTGCCTCTTCAAGCTGAGCGTCAGTCATCTCTTTGGGAATATCAATATAGTTGTCTTTCAAAAGCTTTAATTCGGTAACTATCAAAACAAGCGCTTTATCCTCTCTAAAACGGAAAAACCTTATCTCTTTAAGCTTATCCTCAACCGCAGTTGGCGAAATTGCAACCGAGGTGTACCCCGAAAGCTCGCTTATTACCTTAACTGCGTTTTTGAAAACGTTTTCAATGTTATCGGCTTTTTGAAGGAATATCTCCTTAATGTAATCAAGCTCCTTTTTAGACAAGTGCTCCTTTACCATAAGGTCGCTAACGTAAAGCTTATAAGCCTCCGCCGAGGGAACTCTGCCTGACGACGTGTGCAGTTGAGTTAAATACCCAAGCTCCTCAAGCGCCGAAAGCTCAGCCCTTATCGTTGCAGAACTAACGTTTTGCATATACTTTTCAGATATTGCCTTGCTCGATACGGGAACGGCGGTATCAATATAATCATCAACCACTATTTGCAGTATCTTTTTCTTTCTATCCGAAAGCTCCATAACTCTCCTTTTGGGTTTAGCAGTTAAACCTTTAAAGTGTTAGCACTCTAAGCACCCGAGTGCTAATTTCAAGTTTATTGTACAACCGCTACTCTCATTTGTCAATAGTTTTTGACAGTTTTTTATAAAAATTTTTTTATTATAAATAAAAGGGATAAAAACTTTGATTTTGGGCGATAATAAAAGCGGAGGTGCGAACTATGGATAACAGATGCTGTAACGTAAAATGCAACGTGTGCGAATGCGTGCATAACGACAATTGTAATCGTTGTAACTTATCCACCATTGAGATAAGTCACGAGCAAACGGGAGCTAACGTAATGGATGCTCCGCACTATTGCAAATCATTTTGCCAAAGATAAACAAAAACCCACGGATTCCCGTTGTGTTCTTAACGGAGAATTCGGGGCGGTATGTACACGGAAGGCATTTTGCCTTCCGTGTACTGCTTTCTTACGCAGTTTCTCTCATATTGTATGGAAGTAGCATCTTAAGCATCGGCATTCCGTCCTGTTCGGGAAGTTGGAATGCATAGTGGATATTGATTAGATTACCGACTTTCCTTGAGTATTTTTCCATTTTCTCAAAGACTTCTATCTTTCGGATAAATACTCGTAGTAGTTCAGGCGTGAGCTTCGGTATTTCAATATACTGTTTTGCCTTTGCAATGAATTCCCTGATGCAACTATCTCGCATATCCATCTCGCTGATACCGTTATTCACGGATATCAGCTTTTCTTTTAGCGTAGTTTGCTCTTGCTCGTATCCACTTGCCATTGTATCGTAGCGTTCGGGAGTAATTCTTCCGCAGACTCTATCCTCGTATAAGCATCGGATGATATTGTCAAGCTCCTTGATACGCTTTTCAAGCTGCTGTTTTTCTCTTTCTGCCGCTTTATAAAACCTCTCGGCTTCAGCTTCGCCGTTGGCGGTTGCCATTGCGTAGAATTCCTCGGTACGTTCTCTTGCGAATTCAGTTACCTGACGAAGATTCCGCAGTACGATTTCATCAAGCACGCTTTCACGGATATAATGCGAGGTGCAATCGGTTGTTCGGCTTTGGTATCCACCACACATAAAGTTATTCTTGGATTCGTCAAACGACTTTGATCTATGGAGATATAATCGTTTTCCACATTCACCGCAGAAGAGATAGCCTGCATACTTGTCCATCTCGCCTTGCTTGTCGGGGCGTTTCCGTCCTGCGAAGTGCCGTTGGACTATTTCAAAGGTTTTTCGGTCAATGATCGCCTCGTGCGTATCTTTGAAAACAAGGATATTATCGGGTGAGTTTTTCAGCCTTTTCTTGAGCTTGTTGGACTTGGTATAAGTCTTGAAATTGACGGTATCTCCAACATACTCTTGATTGGATAACATCTTGCGAACGCTGTTCTGCGCCCAGTGATACGGTCTTGTGAGATCCGGCCTTCCGATTCTACCGCCTGTCCGTTGGAAGATATAAACGCTTGGTGATATGATTTTCTCTTTTGAGAGAATATCACAGATTTTTACGATGCCTATTCCGCTTGCGTACATTTCGAATATCCGTTTAACTATTGGGGCTGTTTCGGGATCGGGGATCAGCTCCTTTTTGTTTTCGGGATTCCGCATATAGCCGTATGGCGTTGCGGTGCTGACTCTCTCACCACGCTCTCCTTTAGCTCGTTGCACGGCTCGTATTTTTCTGCTTGTGTCACGGGCATAGAAATCGTTGAAGTAATTCTTGATTCCTGAAAAATCGCTGACACCGTTGATGCTATCCACGCCATCATTTACGGCTATAAAACGCACATCGTATTGTGGGAAGGTTATCTCCATCAACATTCCCGTCTGCAAATAATCTCTGCCAAGTCGGGATTGGTCT
>JAFQEV010000001.1 GCA_017398825.1 Clostridia bacterium | reverse complement strand
GTTACGGCGCTCCACCTCACGGCGGTTTAGCGCTCGGTCTTGATAGGTTTGTAATGTTACTTACTAAAACCGATTCTATCAAGGAGGTTATTGCGTTCCCCAAGGTACAAACTGCGTCTTGCTTAATGACTGGCGCGCCAGACCTCGTTGATGAAAAGCAGTTAAAAGAACTTCACGTTCAGGCGATTGAAAAGAAATAAGTTATGAAAATAGTGTTTTTTGGCGACTCAATTACCGATGCAGGTCGTAATAGAGAAGAACTCGTATCTAATACTAGATACGGTTGCGGTTACGTTGCTTTCGCCGTTGCAAAGCTTTGCGAAAAATATTTTGATAAATACGAGGTTGTTAACCGTGGCATAGCGGGCGAGTGCACTAAAAATTTGATAGAGAGGTTTGAAAGGGACGTTGTTAGTGAACAACCTGACGTTTTGACTATGCTCGTTGGTGCAAACGATTTTTGGTTTGGGTTAGAACTTTTTGAAGAAAGGTATGAAACGTTGATATCAAAATTCAAAACTCAACTTCCAAACACAAAGGTAATCTTGATGCAACCTTTCGTACTTAAAGGCTTTCATTCAGATAGTAGAAACGGCGTATATCACAAGATTAGAGATTACGCTAAAATCGTTGATAAAATCGCTAAAAAGTATGATTATCCATACGTTGAACTTCAAGCGGAATTAGATGAAAAGGCTGAAGTTTACGGCGAACAAGCGATATTGTACGATGGCGTTCATCCAAACACTTTTGGCGCTAAAATAATAGCGGACAATTGGTTTGACGTTTTTGAAAAATCGATAGAGAAGTAAGGAGTGTTTTTATGAAAATAGTTTTCTTTGGCGATTCTATTACTGACGCTGGTCGTAACGCAACCCACTATATGCCCAACTTTAAATACGGCTACGGTTACGTATTTTTACTTAAGGCGGCATTATCGAAAAAATATCCGTTAAAATACGATATCGTAAACGTTGGTATTAGCGGAAACAGAATAGTGGACTTGCTTGCGAGAATTAAGCGTGACGTATGGAACGAAGAGCCCGATTACATCAGCATATTAGTTGGCGTAAACGACGTTTGGCATGAAATTCAAAACAAGAACGGCGTTGAGATAGATAGGTACGAAAAGTATTATCGCGATATTATCGAAGAGAGCAAAAAGAGGTTGCCTAATTGCAAGCTCATAATGCTCGAGCCTTTCGTTTTAAAGGAAGAGGCAACCGAGGCGAAAATTGATGAGTTTTTACAAGTTAAAGAGTATGCAAAAGTAGTTAAAAAGCTTGCAAAAGAATACGAAATACCCTTTGTTGAACTCCAGAAAGATTTTGACCGCCTTGCTGAAATATACGGCGTAAAACCGCTCCTTTGGGACGGTGTTCACCCCGACGTTTTCGGTGCAACCGTTATCGCTGATAACTGGTTAAAGGTGTTTGAAGAAAATTTTGAAAAATAAAATATAGCCTCCGCTAATTGCGGAGGTTTTTTATTGTATAAAAGCAAAAAGTTCCGTCAATAATACCGTAGGAGGTAAGATTATGGAATTAATAAAAAGCAAAACTTACGAAAACTTAAAAAAAGCATACATTGCCGAGTGTTCGGCGAGAACGAGATACGAGTTCGTTGAATACGGTCAACGCGCCGCCGGATACGAGGGTTTAGCTCAAATAACCGATAAGATAGCGTATCAAGAGTTTAATCACGCGCGCATGCTTTACACCTATATTGAAGATGCGACAAAAGGCGTTATCGACAACGAGCAAATTTCAGTTACTTTGCCTTTTAGGCAAAAGTGGGACGTCGTTGAGAATTTAAAGTTCACGGCGGAAGATGAGGAAGACGAGGCGAAATTTTATCAAAAAGCGGTAAAAACTGCAAGGGAAGAGGGGTTTTCAGAGATTGCAGCACTATTTGAAATGATAAGGAAAGTAGAGCTTAAGCACAAGAAGATTTTCAATTATTTATATGAAAAAATGCGCGATAAAAAGCTGTTTAACAGCGATAGGGAAAAGGAGTGGATTTGCAGTTCCTGCGGTCATTCAATAAAGGCGACAACCGCTCCCGAAAAATGCCCGTTATGCCTTGCTAAGCGCGAGACTTTTTGCATAACTTTACCAAAAGAGCTTGCAACTTGTTAAAGGTGGGTTATGGAAGATAAAAAGGTAAAAAAACTCGATGATAAAGACTATGAAGAGTTTATTAAAGAGTTAGTTGGAGACGAGCAAGTTGAAATAGTTCAGCCACAAAAAAAAGATTGAAAGCATACCCTTAAGGGTATGTTTTTTTGTTAAAAAGAATAAAACGGGCACAAGATATTGTGGAAAATTACAAAAATATATAAAATATATTGCCTAAATGGTAGCAAAAACGGAAAAAGTATGTTATAATTTATAAAATTATAATTTTTATTTTCAGGGTGTTTTATGCTTAAGAGAATTTGTGTTAAAGAAATTTATCAAAACCCCGAGCTTTTCGGCGGTAAAGAAATTACCGTTGCAGGCTGGGCAAGAACAATACGTGACAGTAAGGCTTTCGGCTTTATCGAACTTAACGACGGTAGCTTTTTCAAAAGCGTTCAAATAGTTTTTGAAAGGGCAAAGGTTGCAAATTACGATGAGATTGCAAAGCAGAACGTAGGCGCGTCCTTAATCGTAAAGGGTACGGTTATTTTAACCCCCAACGCAAAACAGCCGTTTGAGATAAATGCGACTGAAATTGCAGTTGAGGGCACTTCAACTCCCGATTACCCTTTGCAAAAGAAGAGGCACTCCGTTGAATACTTGAGAGAGATTGCATATCTTAGACCTAGAACTAATATGTTTAGCGCCGTTTTCAGAGTAAGGAGCGAGGCTGCGTTTGCAATTCATCAGTATTTTAATCAAAACGGTTTCGTATACGTTCACACTCCGCTTATCACCGGTAGTGACTGTGAGGGTGCAGGCGCAATGTTCCAAGTAACCACGCTTGACCTTAATAACGTTCCTAAGACTGAGGACGGGGCTGTTGATTATAAAAAAGACTTCTTTGAAAAGCCTGCAAGTTTAACCGTTTCCGGTCAACTTTCCGCTGAGGCGTACGCGCTCGCGTTTGGCAAAGTTTACACCTTTGGTCCTACGTTTAGGGCGGAGCGTTCTAACACCGCTCGCCACGCGTCTGAATTTTGGATGATTGAGCCTGAAATGGCGTTCTGTGATCTCCAAGGCGATATGGACGTGGCTGAGGGTATGGTAAAATTCGTTATCAAGCACGTTATGAAAACTTGCAAGGAAGAGCTTGAGTTTTTCAATAACTTTGTTGATAAGGGCTTGCTCGAAAGGCTTAATAACGTTGTTTCCAACGATTTCGTAAGGCTCACTTACACCGAGGCGATTGATATTTTAACCCCTGTTAAAGACAGATTTGAATATCCTGTATTCTGGGGTTGCGACCTTCAGTCCGAGCACGAGAGATATATAACCGAAGAGGTTTTCAAAAAGCCGGTGTTCTTAACCGATTATCCCAAGGAAATCAAAGCTTTCTATATGAGGCTTAACGACGATGGCAAAACGGTTGCCGCATCCGACCTTTTAGTTCCCGGTATCGGCGAGCTTGTAGGCGGTTCTCAAAGAGAAGAAAGAGAAGACGTTTTGAGGGCAAGAATTAACGAGCTTGGTCTTAAAGAGGCTGATTACGACTGGTATATCAATTTGAGAAAGTTTGGCGGAACGAAACACGCAGGTTTCGGTCTTGGATTTGAGAGAATGGTAATGTATCTCACGGGCATTGCTAATATCCGCGATGCTATACCGTTCCCAAGAACTGTATCTAATCTTGAATTTTAAGGAGAATTTATGAAGATTTTATTAGACGCTTTCGGTGGAGATAATTCGCCGAGCGAGGTTATAAAAGGCGCTGTTGATTACGTTAGCGAGGGCGGTCAAGCTGAGGTTTGCTTAGTTGGAAAGGAAGACGTTGTAAGAAAAATTATCAAAGATAACGGTTACAGCGAGAAAAATCTTTCCTATATGAACGCAACGGAGGTTATCACTTGTGAAGAATCTCCCACCGAGGCTTTTAGGAAAAAACCCGATTCCTCAATTACCGTTGGTATGAAGGCTTTAAAGAGCGGTGAATACGGCGCTTTTGTTTCCGCAGGCTCTACGGGCGCGGTTTTAACCGCCGGCGTGTTCGTTGCAGGTAGGCTTAAGGGTGTAAAAAGACCCGGTCTTGGCACTATAATGCCAACCGTTACGGGAACTCCCGCGTTCTTTATGGACTGTGGCGCAAATTCCGAGTGTAAACCCGAATTTATCGTTCAATTCGCCATTATGGGCGATGCGTATATGAAAAAGGTTTACGGCGTTAAAAACCCAAGAGTTGGCCTTCTTTGCAACGGAACTGAAGAGGAAAAGGGCACGCCTTTAACTCACGCCGTTCACAATGCGTTAAAGCAGGTAAAGGGTATCAACTTCGTTGGCAACGTTGAGGGTAGGGATATTTTATCCGGCTCGTGTGACGTTGTTGTAACGGATGGTTTTAGCGGTAACGTAGCTGTAAAGTCAATCGAGGGTACGGCTAAGTGTATACTTGCAGTCCTTAAGAGAAACATTATGTCCTCGTTCATGGCAAAGATCGGTTTCTTGTTTATGAAGAAAGCGTTTAAGAAAACCGTAAAAGAAATTGACTACAACAATCGTGGAGGCGCTGTGTTCTTAGGCGTTAACGGCGTTGTTTGCAAGGCGCACGGTTCGTCCAAAGCACCTGCTATCAAGGCTGCGCTTTTCCAAGCTGAAACGGCTATCAAGCACGACGTTAAGGATGAGATTTCCGCAAGACTTACCGACGAGAGCTTGAGCGAAATAAAATACGAGTAATATGATATTTAATTTGACGGAAGTTCAACGCAAAATAGGCTACGAATTTAAATGCCCAGAGCTTTTAAGAGTTGCCTTTACTCACGCCTCCTTTTCCAACGAGAAAAAGGGTGAAAAGAACAACGAAAGGCTTGAGTTTTTAGGCGATAGCGTTTTAGGCTTTATTGTAACCGATTACCTCTTTAAGTACACGGAGGAAAGCGAGGGCGATATGACTGAAAATAAACAGTTAATCGTGTCGTTTAAGCCGTTAAGTGCTACTTGTAAGCGTTTAAAACTTTACGAAAACTTAATAGTGGGAGAGAACGTAGTCGTTACCGAAAAGCTCCAAGAAAATCTTATGGAGGCGGTAATCGGCGCTATTTATCTCGACGGCGGAATTGAAGAGGCTAAAAAATTTATTTATAATAATATTATAAATAAAATCAAACTAAAAGCCGATACGAAGTTTGTTGACTATAAGAGTAAGCTCAACGAGCTTTCCGCAAAAAAGAGATTTACCGTAAGCTATGAAACGGTTGATAAAAAGGGTATGGATAACGATCCTACGTTTACCGTTAGCTTGTTTATTGACGGTAAGAAGGTTGCCTCGTCAACCGCAAAGGGCAAAAAGCAAAACGCCGAGCAATTAGTTGCAAAAAAGGCGCTTGAAATATTGCGAAACAAAAAATTAAAACAAAACGGGTAAAAAATGTTAAATTTCGAAAGAATTGAACTGCTCGGCTTTAAGTCGTTTGCAGACAAGGTTAAAATTGATCTTCTCGACGGTATTACCGCGATAGTAGGTCCTAACGGTTGCGGTAAGAGTAACGTAGCCGATGCGATAAGGTGGGTGCTCGGCGAGCAGTCGGCAAAGACCCTCCGCGGTACGTCCATGCAAGACGTTATATTTAACGGTACGCAATCGAGAAAATCTTTATCGTATTGCGAGGTTTCGCTTTACTTTAACAACTCGGACAATCTTTTCCCGAGTTTAGAGTACAACGAAGTCGTTATGACGAGAAAGCTTTATCGTAGTGGCGAGAGTGAGTATTATCTTAACCGTCAGCCCTGTCGTATGAAGGACTTAATCGATGCGCTCCACGAGTGTGGTGTAAGCAAAGAGGGCTACACGATTATAGGTCAAGGTAAGGTGTCTGAAATTCTTTCCTCTAAACCTGAGGATAGAAGAGCTATTTTCGAAGAGGCGGTAGGCATTGCAAAGACCAAGCGCGATAGAAAGGAAACTATTTCTAAACTTGCAAGAACTAACGACAATATTACCCGTGTTTCCGATATTATTACCGAGCGTGAGCGTCAGCTTGAACCGCTTAGAAAGCAGGCGGAAAAAACGCGTACTAACCGCGCTTTATCCGAACAGCTCAAATTTCACGAAATCAACACTTATTTATATAAATACGAAAACGCCAGCGAAACCAAGCGCAAGATAACCGATAGAATTAACGGTTTAACCGAGGAGATTGAGGCGCGCAAAAAAGAACTTAACGAAACGATTGCTCTATATAACGAACATCAGGCTGAAATTAAGAACGCCGATGAGTTTTTAAGAGCGCTCGGCAACGAGATTACTGACCGCTCGGTCGACCTTGAAAAGCAATCGGGTGAGGCTAAAGTCTTTGCTGAAAGGGTATCTTATTTCCGTTCCGAAAACGAGCGTTTATCTGAAGATAGCAAGCTTGGCGAGCAAAAAATTAAAGAAAATCAGTCCGCATTATCTCAAAAGAAGAACTATTCCAACGAGTGCAACAGCGAGATTGACGTTTTAACGAAAAAATCCGAGGAAATTAGCAAGAAAATCGCCACCTTAACGGCTGAAATTAGCAAGGGCGAGGATTTGGCTGAGTCCGTTCAAAATCAGGTTATAAAGAGCGTAGAATCGCTTGCCGATATAAATAAAAACCTCGGCGCGCTTTCCTCTGAACAATCGGTTATAACTAATCAACAAAAGGCGATAGTTGAAAAGGTAAACTCGCTCGTTGATAAGTATACCAACTTATCCGTAGAAAACGAGCAAAACAAGGCTGAACTTAAGGTTACTGAAGAGTTTATTGAAACTACTAAGGCATCGGTTAAAGACAGGGAAGAGAGCATTTCCTCAACTAACAAGTACTTAGAGAGCGTTGACAATAAAATTTACGCATTAAAAACTAAGCTTACCGGTGAAGAAACGAGCTTAAAATTATATCAAGGGCTTAAAAACTCTTTCGAAGGTTTTTCACACGCAGTAAAAAACCTTATGAACGCAACTAAAACAAACCCCGAGCTTTCAAAGAAGATAAAGGGCGTTGTTGCGTCGGTAATTTCAACTGATAAGAAGTACGAAACGGCTATTGAAACGGCTATCGGTGGTGCGCTCCAAAACGTAGTTACCGATAATCCGAGCGATGCTGAATACGTTATTAATTACTTAAAGCGTACAGACGGCGGTAGGGTAACTATTTTACCCGTAACCTCGGTAAAACCCAGATTTAACGGTGGAGAAATTGCTTCCGCAGTTAAAGAAAAGGGCGCTTTAGGCTTTGCAAACGAGCTTGTAAAATACGATAGTTACTACGAAAACGTAGTAATGTTCCTTTTAGGTAACACTTTAATATGTGAAACCTTGCAAGAGGCTACCGTTATTGCTAAAAAGTATCGCTTTGCGTTCAAAATCGTTACGCTTGATGGTGACGTATTGTCGCAATCGGGTTCGATGACGGGTGGTTCAAGGCGTAAAAACGACGCTAACTTGTTGGGCGTTGACCGCCAGCTTGAAGAGCTTGAACAAGCTATCGCTAAGGACAATAAGGATATTGCCGTATTAACAAACAATAAAAACAACCTCTTAAGTCAGGTTAACGCTGAGGTTGAACTTTTAAACAAGGAAAACTTTGCACTTTCCGAGGCTAAGCAAAAGGCACTTTCACTTCGTGAAAAGATTTCGGCTACTGAAAGAGTGCTTGAAGATACGCAAAGAGAAATCGAAAAGAATAAGGATGATATTGCAGTTATTAGCAACCGTCTTAGCGAGATTTCAATGGCGTATACCGATATTGAGGCTGGCAACGAAAAGATTAACCGCGAAAAAGAGACTGCATCTAAAGAACAGTCCGAGCACCGCGAGTTATTCCAAGAACTCCGCAAACAGCGTGACGAGGTTCTTAAGGAAAACACCGAGGTTCAGTCAAGGCTTTCTTACCTTCGTTCTGAAATCTCTTCCGCAAGCGGTGAAATCGAGCGTTTAAATACTGAAATTAGCGCAATTAAGGCAAATATTGAACACAACGCTGAAACCTTAAAGAATAACCTTACGATAATTGATAACCTTACGAGAAAGGCTGAGCAGGTTGCCCTTTCCGCTGAGGATAAACAGGTTCTTGAAGATTTACGCCGTCAACAAGCGGAATTTGACAGGAAGAAAGAAAGACTCAACGACCTCGTTGCGCAGGACAACTTAAAGCGTGAGGTATTGCAAGCCGATATTGATAAAAATACTGAAAAGAGAGCGAACGAAGAGGTTAACTACACAAAAGTTGACACGGAGCTTGATTTCATGAGTCAAAACCTCTTTACTGAATATCAGCTTACTTATGAAACTTGTAAGCCTTTAAGAGATGAGAATTACGAGATTGCAACCTCTCATCAAGAAATTTCAACGTTAAAGCGTAAAATTGCAGCGCTTGGTTCTATCAATCCCAACGCAATCGAGGAGTATAACGAACTTAACGAATCGTATAACGAGCTCGTAACTCAGCGTGACGATTTGTACAAGGCGCAAGACGATTTGCAAAAGGTTATCGACGATTTAACTAAAGAGATGACTTTAACCTTTAACGATGGGTTTAAAACTATCCGCAGTAACTTTACCAAGATATTTAAAGAACTCTTTGGCGGTGGTACTGCAGATCTTATCGTAGAGGAGAGCACTACTGGTGACCCGCTCGATGCAGGCATTGAAATCGTCGCCGAACCCCCGGGAAAGAAACTTCAAAAGATATCGCTACTTTCGGGTGGTGAAATGTCTCTTACCGCGATTGCAATATTGTTTGCAATATTGAGGCTTCGTCCTATGCCGTTCTGCGTGCTTGACGAAATTGAGGCAGCGCTTGACGATGCTAACGTTGCAAGATTTGCAAAATACTTAAAGAGCTTTTCAAAAGAAACGCAGTTTATCTGCATAACCCACAAAAAAGTTACAATGGAAAATGCCGACGGTTTATTCGGTGTAACAATGCCTGAAAAGGGCGTATCGAGTATCGTTTCGGTTAAGCTTAAAGACGCAATCGACATGGAAGGAATTAAAAGCTAATGGGAATATTTTCTAAGCTTGCAAGCTCGTTAAAGAAAACTAAAGATAAAATTGCCGATACTTTTTCAAGAGTTTTTTCTATAGATAGAATAGGCGAGGAGTTTTACGATGAGCTTTTAGATGCGCTCATTTCTTCCGATTTATCCGTAAATTTTGCGATGGATATCGTTGATGAGCTCCGCGAAAAAATGATAGAAGGTAGTGTTAAGGATAAAGATTACGTTATAAAAAGCTTAAAAGAAACGCTGTTAACTATGTGTGAGGACGCGCCTGAATTTTCTATAGAATACCCCACCGTTATAATGATGGTAGGTGTAAACGGCGTTGGGAAAACTACAACTATCGGAAAACTTGCTAATTATTTTAAAGAAATGGGAAAATCAGTTACTCTCTGCGCAGCGGATACCTTCCGTGCTGCAGCGAGTGACCAGCTTACCGAGTGGGCTAACCGTAGTGACGTTAGAATTATAAAGCACGCTGAAGGGGCTGACCCGTCAGCCGTGGTGTTCGACGCTATATCTTCTGCAAAAGCAAAGTGTACCGACGTTTTGATTATCGATACGGCAGGTAGACTTCACGTTAAAGCAAATTTAATGGAAGAACTTAAAAAGATGGGAAGAGTGGTAGGTCGCGAATATCCGAGCGCCCAGTTTTTAAAACTTATAGTTTTAGATGCAACTACCGGTCAAAACGCGTCGAGCCAAGTTGAAACGTTTGATGAGGCTATCGGGCTTGACGGTATAGTTTTAACTAAGCTTGACGGTACGGCAAAAGGCGGTTTCGTTCTCTCAATGATTGCCGAAAAAGGCGTTCCAGTAGCGTACGCAGGCGTAGGCGAAAAGCTCGGCGATATTGAAGAGTTTGACCTTGAAGAATTCGTAGACGGATTATTTTAATAAAATTTTATCGGTGTCAAGTAAAAATGCTTGACACCTTTATTTTTTTATTGTATAATGCGTTTGTAATTATGAATATTTACGATTATTCCGAACTTTTTTCTATCTATAAAAGTTTGCTCACCGAAAAGCAGGCGGACGTATTTTCCCTTTACGTAGAGTGTGATTTATCCTTGGGTGAAATTTCCGAGCTAAAAAGCATATCTCGCCAAGGGGTGAGTGATACGATTAACAAGACGAAAGAAATTCTTTCTTCTTATGAAGAAAAACTTGGGTTATTAGCAAAAAACCGCATGCTCAAAAAACTTGCAAAGGAGCACGGCGGAGATATTGAAAAAGAGTTAAACCGCATTATAGGGGATTAAAATGGCAAACGTTTTTAGCGGACTTAGTGAAAAACTAAATCACGTTTTTACAAAGCTTACTAAGCGCGGAACGCTTACCGAGCTTGAGATAAAGCAAGCTATGCGCGAGATAAGGATAGCTCTTTTAGAGGCAGACGTTAACCTTTTAGTTGCTAAAGACTTTGTAAATAGGGTTAGCGAAAAGGCGCTTGGTCAAGCAGTTTTAAAAAGCCTTAGCCCAACTCAGCAGGTTATAAAAATCGTTTCTGACGAGCTTACCGAGCTTATGGGTAGTACTAACAGCAAACTCCTCGTTTCAAGCGAACTTCCAACCGTTATTATGATGTGCGGTTTACAAGGTGCTGGTAAAACGACTCTTTCTGGAAAGCTTGCACTCCACCTTAAAAAATCGGGTAAAAAGCCTTTGCTTTGCGCGTGTGATATTTACCGCCCCGCAGCCATTAATCAGTTAAAAGTAGTTGGTACTCAAGCTGGTGTTGAGGTTTACGAGGAGGGAACGAAAAACCCTGTAACTATCGCAAAAAATGCGGTTAAATACGCTAAGCAATACGGTTTTGACACCGTAATTGTTGATACTGCTGGTAGACTTCATATTGATGAAGAACTCATGCAGGAACTCATTGATATTTCAAACGCTGTAAAGCCCACAGAGATATTGTTAACCGTTGACTCTATGACCGGTCAGGACGCGGTTAACGTTGCAAAATCTTTTAATGAAAAGCTTGAGATTACCGGTTGCGTATTGACTAAGCTTGACGGTGATACGAGAGGCGGTGCGTGCCTATCCGTTAAGGCTGTTACAGGCAAGCCCATCAAATTTGCATCGGTTGGTGAAAAGTTACAAGACTTAGAACCGTTCTTCCCGGATCGTATGGCAAAGCGCATACTTGGAATGGGTGACGTTATGTCCCTTATTGAAAAGGCGCAAGAGGCTATTACTGAAGAGGATGCGAAGAAGTTTGAGAAAAAGTTCAAGGAAAACACTTTCACTTTAGACGATTTTCTTTCTCAGTTTGATATGATAAAGAAAATGGGCGGTGTTGGCGATATTATGAACATGCTCCCCGGCAATATGGGAATGGGCAAGTTCAAGGGTGTAAAAGCTGGCGAGATTGACGAGGGTAAGATTGAGCGCAACAAAGCAATCATTTGCTCAATGACTAAAAAGGAAAGGAAAGACCCGTCGATTTTGAACTATTCAAGGAAAATGAGAATAGCAAAGGGTAGCGGAACTACAGTTCAAGAAATCAACCAGTTAGTAAAGCAATTCGATCAAACGAAGATGCTTATGAAACAGTTTAAAAACGGCAAGAAAAGATTGCCTTTTATGTAAGTAACAACGCAAAAATTTGCGTAAAAAAATAAAAAAATTAAAATATTTATTTTAACGGAGGAAAATTAAAATGGCAGTAAAAATGAGATTGACCAGACTTGGTGATAAGGGTAACGCTTTATACAGAATAGTCGTAGTTGATTCCAGAGTAGCAAGAGACGGTAAGTATATTGAGAAGATTGGTCACTACAATCCTAACACCGATCCTGCAGAAGTAGTAGTGGACGTTGAAAAGGCAAAGAAATGGATTGCTAACGGCGTTCAACCGACTGAAACGGTTAAGAACATTCTTGTAAAAGCAGGCGTTATTGAAAAATCTGAAAAGCTTTCTCCTTCCAAGACTAACCCCAAGAAGAAAAAGAAGTAATTTAAGGAGTAAGAAATGCTCGAGCTCATTAAATTTATAGTAAACAGATTTGCCGAAAAGCAGGACGAGATTGAATATATCGTTGCTGAAGACGGTAATCTCGTAAGCGTTACCGTCGTATTAGACGAGAGCGATATGGGTAAGGTTATCGGTCGTCAAGGCAAGCTTGCAAAGGCGCTTAGAACTATAGTTCGTTCGGCAAGCGCGAAAGAAAATAAAAAATACAACGTTGAAATAAAGGCAAAGGGAGAAATTTAATAATTTCTCTCGTCTTTTTATTGCGCTTAATTACAGCTAAACTTATCGCTTAAAATTTTGATATGGAAAAAATAATTTGCTTTACGGTTGTTAAACCTCAGGGGATTAAAGGAGAGCTTAAAGTAAAAATTTTAGCTGACGGCTTTGAAAGTGTTAAATCCCTAAAAACTTTATACGATGCTAACGGCAAATCTTATAGCGTTTTAAAAATTCGCGACGCATTCGGCGGTTTTGCGTTTATCACGCTTAAAGAAGTCGTTACGAGAAACGATGCGGAATTATTCCGCAACGTTGATTTTTTCGTTGAAAAATCTAAAATCAACAAGGCGGAAAACGAGTTTTTTATAGCCGATATTATAGGGCTCGACGTGGTTGTTGACGGTGCGATAGAAGGCAAGGTTTTAGACGTTATAACCTCTAACGTAGATATGTTTGAGGTGGCTGGCACAAGTGGTAAAAAATGGTATTTCCCATTTCTAAAAAGCTTGGATATAACCTTTGATTTTAGCGCTAAAAAGCTTTTTGTTTCGAAGGAAAAGCTCGACGGGGTGAAGTATAGTGAAGATTGATATTTTAACCCTTTTCCCCGAGATGTTTGCGCCTTTATACGAAAGTATTATAGGCAGAGCGCAAAAGGCGGGAAAGGTAGAGATAAACGTTCACGATATTCGTGAATATTCTAAAAATAAGCATAAAAAGTGTGATGATTATCCCTTTGGCGGTGGTGCAGGTATGGTTATGATGCCACAGCCCGTTTATGATGCTATAACCTCTATCGACCCCGACCATAAAGCGCTTAGAATTTACACCTCGCCAAGAGGTCAAACGTTTAGTCAGCAAAAAGTTTGCGAGCTTTCAAAGAGGGATAATTTACTTATTCTTTGCGGTCACTATGAAGGGCTTGACGATAGAATTATCAAGCTTTGTATTGACGAGGAAATCTCTATAGGAGATTTCGTTTTAACGGGAGGAGAACTTCCGGCAATGGTAATGGCAGATGCTGTTTGCCGTTACGTTTCAGGCGTTATAGCCGAAGAATCGCTTTCTGAAGAGAGTTTTGCGTCGGGGTTACTCGAATATCCGCAGTACACCCGTCCGCAAGAATTTATGGGCGAAAAAGTTCCTGACGTTTTAGTGTCTGGAAATCACGCCGAAGTAGACAAGTGGAGAAGGGAAAGGTCCTTAGAGATAACTAAGGAGAGAAGACCCGATTTATTAGATAAATAATTTATGCATTTACAATGGTTTCCCGGTCATATGACCAAAGCGCTGAGAATGATGGAGGAAGAGGTTAAGCTTTGCGACGGAATCGTTATGGTTTTGGACGCAAGGTGTCCTTTCGCGTGCCTCAATAAAAAACTCTCGGGCGTTTTTGGAAATAAACCCGTAGTTTACGCACTCAATAAAAGCGACTTGGTATCCGATAGCGATATAAAATCGGCAACCGAGGCGTTTATTAAGAGTGGAAAGTCAGTAGTATCGGTTGTCGGTACTGATGAAAAGAGCGCAAATAGGCTTTATTCGGCAATATTAGCCTCATTAAAAGACGTTAAGGATAAGTATAAAGCAAAGGGCGTAAACAAGCCGTTGAGGGTAATGGTAGCGGGAATTCCAAATACTGGAAAGTCAACGCTAATTAACTTGTTGTGCGGAAACAAGCGCGCAAAGACGGGAGATAAGGCAGGCGTTACTAAAAACAAACAATGGGTAAAGATTAAAGAACTTGAGCTTTTAGATACCCCGGGAACGACCCCTCCGTCTTTTGAAAATCAAACTTACGCTGAATTTTTGGCGTTCATAGGCTCTATTAACGACGACATAGTTGATTTTGTTGAGCTTTCAGTAGATTTGATTAAATATTTAAAGGAAAACTACAAGGGCGTTTTATCAACCGTTTACAAAGTAAACGAGGAGGAAGAGCCCTATGATATTTTTACCCAAATAGCAAGCCGTAGAGGAGCGCTCAAAAAGGGTGGAGAGATTGATGAGGAAAGGGCGTCAAGCCTGATAATTTCCGATTTACGAAAGGGGAAACTCGGTAAAATTTATTTTAAGTAATATGAAAATTTACGAACCAAAACTTGAATATGAAAACAAATACCTTGAAAAAGGTGTGAAATATATAGCTGGAGTTGACGAGGTAGGCAGAGGTCCTCTCGCAGGTCCTGTAGTATGCGCCTCGGTAATAATGGATTTAAGCGATATTATCGAGGGGATTGACGATAGTAAGAAGGTTTCCGCAAAAAAGCGTGAAAAACTTTACGATTTAATAAAAGAAAAGGCGATAGCCTATTCGATTTGCGAAATTTCGCCTGAAGAGATTGATGAGATCAATATTTTAAACGCCACTAAAAAATGTATGAAAAACGCGGTAGAAAGCTTATCGGTTAAGCCGAGCGTAGTTTTAGTTGACGCTGTTAATTTAGATTTGAGCGTTCCCGTTGAGCCGATAATTAAAGGCGATTTAAAAAGCTATACCATAGGCGCAGCGTCGATTTTAGCAAAGGTATACCGTGATAGGCTTATGGCTGAGTATGCAAAGGAATATCAAGGCTACGGCTTTGAGCGCAACGCAGGCTACGGAACGAAAGAGCATATCGACAAGATAAAGGAGATAGGGCCTTGCAAAATTCACCGAAAAACCTTTATAAAAAACTTTTGGGGCTAAAAGGCGAAAAACTTGCCGAAAAAGCCTTAAAAAATCAAGGGTATAAGATTTTATTTACCAACTACGTAACGCCGTTTGGAGAGGCGGATATCGTTTGCAAAAATGGTGATACTATCGTTTTTGCCGAGGTTAAAACACGTTCTTCAAACAAGTTTGGCACGCCAGCCGAGGCGGTTGGTTACAAAAAACAAAACAAATATAGGGATATTGCGAATTATTATTTAAAGTCAAACGGTTTAGATGAGGTAGAGATATCGTTTGTAGTCGTTGAGATTTTAGGTGATAGCGTAAATATCATAACGGATGCATTTTAATGAAAATTACCGTTTCCGCGCCCTCTGGTTTAGAGGGTGTTGTTAAAAGAGAACTTTATAAACTTACTGGGTTAGATAGTAAAGCGGTTGACGGCAGGCTTTCAATTGAGGGGGATATAAAAACCGTTGCGCTATTAAACCTCAATATGAGAACGGCAAGCAGAGTTTATATTACCGTTGGTAGTTTTAAGGCGGTGACCTTCGACGAGCTTTTTGATGAAATTTCAAAGCTTAGCTTTGAACAGTATTTAGATAAAACCTCGAAAATCACCGTTTATTCGGATATTTTTGAATCTAAGCTAAACTCAATTCAAGCGGTGTCGTCGGTATGCAAAAAAGCTATTTGCAAAAGGTTGGAGAGCGTTTACGGCTGTTCACTTAAGGAAAGTGGGTTTAATCATAAGGTAGAAATTTCAATCCGTAGAGATTACGTTACGGTAAATATTAACACCTCTGGCGAGCCTCTTCACAAGCGCGGGTATAGAACTTCGGTTGGTGACGCGCCCATTAAGGAAAACGTAGCCTCGTGTTTACTTGACCTTTCCGTTTGGAATAAATCTAAAACGCTCGTAGATTTGTTTTGCGGTAGCGGAACTATTCTAATTGAGGCGGGAATGATACTTAAAAATATTCCGTCGGGGTTAAATCGCGATTTTGACTTTTTGCACTTTGAAAAATTCGACGTATCATTTTATGAACAAATGATAAAAGATGCAAAGGATAACGTTGTAAAACCTAATTGCATTAGATTGTACGGTTACGATATTGAAGAAAGCCAAATAAAACTTGCTCGTGCTCACGCTAAAAAGGCAGGGGTAGCGGACGTCGTGTATTTTGAGTGTAAAGATATGCGAGAGTATTCATCGAATGAGGAATACGGGGTAATAGTTACTAATCCGCCTTACGGTGAAAGGATTTCGGATAGAAACGAGATAGTGAGGCTTTATAGAGATTTTGGAAAGGTTTATAAAAATCTCAAAAACTGGTCTGTTTTCGCCATAACTCCCGTTAGTGATTTTGAGCGCTTGTTTGGTAAAAAGGCTGATAAAAAGCGAAAAATTTATAACGGACGGCTTGAGTGTACGTATTACTCAATGTTAGGTGCAAAACCACCTAAAAAAATTTAAAAAACGGCGTTAAATTGCTTGCAATAATATAAAAACTATGCTAAAATATGAAAAGACTTCGGGTGGTCCTCTTAAAATTGTAATGAACACCGCGTAATTATGGAGGTAAAAGTCATGACTATAATTGAACAGATTAATAACGAAAACATTAAAAAAGAAGTTCCTTCCTTTAACGTTGGTGATACTGTTAAGGTATCGGTTAAGGTAGTAGAAGGTACTAGAGAGAGAATTCAAGCATACGAAGGTGTTGTTATCGCTAAGCGCGGTGGCTCTATCAGCGAAACCTTTACCGTAAGAAGAATTAGTTTCGGTGTAGGCGTTGAGAGAACTTTCCCCCTTCATTCGCCCAAGATTACCGATATCAAGGTTGTTAAGAAAGGCGCTGTTAGACGTGCTAAGCTTTACTACCTTAGAAACCTTACCGGTAAGGCAGCAAAAGTTAAAGAAGTTATTCGTTAATTCAAAAGCGCGTCAAAAAGACGCGCTTTTTGCTTATTAAAATTATGAAAGTATATAATTCAATTTTAGAGCTCGTTGGCAATACTCCGCTGGTAAAACTCAATCGTTTAGAAAAGGCGTTAGGGTTAAAGGCTAATTTATACGCTAAAGTAGAAAGTTTTAATCCGGCTGGCAGTATTAAAGATAGGGTTGCAAAAAACATAATAGAAACCGCTGAAAAAAGCGGAGCGTTAAAAAAGGGCGCAACGGTTATCGAGCCGACAAGTGGGAACACGGGTATAGGCTTGGCACTCGTTTGCCTTTTAAAAGGCTATAAGGTTATTTTAACAATGCCTGAAAATATGAGCGCTGAACGCCAAAAACTTCTCAGAGCATACGGAGCGGAAATAGTTTTGACTGATAAGGCACTCGGTATGCAAGGCGCTATCGATAAAGCGAACGAGCTTGCAAAAACCATTGATAATTCATTTATTGCAGGTCAGTTTGAAAACCCAGCGAACCCTGAAACTCACTATAAGACTACCGCCGTTGAAATTTTCGACGGGTTAGACGGCCAAGTTGATTGTTTAGTTGCAGGTGTTGGAACGGGTGGAACTTTAACTGGAATAGGCAAGTACTTAAAAGAAAAGAATAACGGCGTTTCCGTTGTTGCGATAGAGCCGAGTTCAAGCGCGGTATTATCGGGCGAAAAAAAAGGTCCTCACGGTCTTCAAGGCATAGGTGCAGGATTTATTCCCAAAACGCTTGACACGTCAGTTTATAACTCGGTTATAAAAGTTACGGAAGAACAGGCGTACAAATACGCGAATTTACTTGCAAAAACCGAGGGTATACTCGTTGGAATTTCCTCAGGTGCAGCCCTTTACGGTGCGATTGAAGTTGTAAAAAGTGGTGAGTTTGACGGTAAAAACGTAGTTGTTATTCTTCCTGATGGTGGCGAAAAGTATTTATCAACAAACTTATATGAATAATTGTTTTATATAGGGGCAAATATTATGAAACTATGTACAACTACCGGTGATTTTTCTCTACACGCTAAAGATGATTTTGAAAAAGTTTTAGAAATATCGCTTGCTGGATTTAAATACGTGGATTTTAGTATGTACGATAATGAAACGAGCGTATATATGCATGACGGTTGGCGTGAAACTATAAAGAAGTTGAAAGGTTATGCGGATAATTTAGGTGTAAAATTCGTTCAAGCACATTCGCCTGCGTTTGAGACTTTGGAAACTTTAGATCCTAATGAAAACTGGCAAGAAAAGTTTGAACAGACCTTGCGTTCTATTGAAATTTGCAAAGAATTAGATATTCCTGTTACTGTAGTTCACGCAGGTGTAAAGCGCAATTCTTCTAAAGAAGAAACTTTTGAACTAAACAAAAAATTCTACGACTTATTGTTGCCAACGATGGAAAAAACTGGAGTTACGGTACTTGTTGAAAACGTTGGGATAAACGATAATAACGGAAGATACTATTTTAATTCTGGTAAGCGACTTGCTGAATTTATCGACTATTACGATCATCCTCTTTTGCAAGCATGTTTTGATTTTGGGCATGGCAACGCATTTAATAACAATTACAATGACGTTATATGTTTAGGTGAAAGGTTAAAGGCGATACACTATAACGATAACAACGGCGTAACCGATATGCACACGATACCGTTTTTGTCAACTTTAGATAATAATGCGTCGATGAAAGCGTTGATTGATATTAATTACAGCGGTTATTTCACTTTTGAGTGTACTGGAGCTGTCAAATCTAAAATTAAAAATTTTGATAACGTTAACGGTTTGGGTAATCTTTCGTTAGACGTTATTAGAGCGTATGAAAAGGTTTTATATCAAACTGGCAAATATTTGCTTTCGGCATATAACGTATTTGAAGAATAAAAAATCTCACCGAGAAATCGGTGAGATTTTGTTTTACTTAAATAGTAAGTTGTCTTTAAAAGTTTTCGTTCTTGAAAAGGGGATAAGGAACATAAGCACAACGAGCATATCGGGTACGATATATGCTAAGTTATAGCAAATCGAATAGATAAACGCGGTGTTCGTTGGGAAATCGCCGTAGATTTCGCCGTGCTTGAAGTATATAATTCCAGAGATGAGATGCATTGTAAATCTCAAGAGGAAAAAGAGCACCGTTCCCAAGGTTAAGCTGAGCGTTTTGTTCTTAATAACGTTTTTGAACACGCTCACAACGCATACGAGTGAGAATGCAAAAATATAGTCTAAAAAGAACGTAAGCGGTGTTAAAATCCAAGGCGAAGTTATAAATTGAAGTAAACTTGTAACAAAGCCCGTGAGTAGCCCGAAATAAATTCCGTAAAAATACGATACTAAAATTACGGGAACTAAGCTAAAGAAGGTAACGCTACCACCGAACGGCAGTTGTATCTTTAAAAAAGATAGCGTTGTAGTTAGCGCCACCGCGAGAGCGATAACGGTTAACTTCTTCGTGTCGAGCACCGCTTTGGTTTTGCCGATAAGAAACAGTACCGCAAATTCGAGCTGTTTTGCGACTACTGAAATCATAACGACGAGTTCAGTTGTGTCAATTGCTAATAAGTTGTACATAAAAATCCTCCACAATAGAAAAAAGCGCCGAGAATTCGGGCGCAGCACAAAAAAATAATCCATCTTCCATTCCTGAATTACCAGGTCAGGTTCAAAGGGTATAATCTCAGCCGTAGCACCCCTGCGTTCTATTGTAAGGGTATGATAACACTCGCAATTTTAAATGTCAATTATTTTTGTGTATTTTGTTGAAAAATTACAACATAAATGTTATACTAATTGACGGAGATAATTATGAAGTACGATTTTTTTGCATATTTAAACAGAATGAAGTATATAAAGCGCTGGTCGCTCATGCGTTCGCATGATAGTGAGAACGTTTTAGAGCACACCGCTCAAGTATCCGTTATAGCGCACGCGCTTGCTGAAATTAAGAATAAGTATTTCGGTGGCAACGTTGACGTTTTGAAAGTTGTTTTATATGCTCAATATCATGAAACGGGTGAGGTTATAACGGGCGATTTGCCAACTCCCATTAAGTATTTTAACAAGGAGATTAACCACGCCTATAAGGATATAGAGCGCGGTGCGAGCGAAAAGCTTTTGAGTACTCTTCCTGAAGAGCTTAAATCGGTATACACGCAGTACGTTTTAGCCGATGAGGATAGCGAAGAGTATAAGATTATGAAAAGCGCTGATAAAATCTCGGCGTATATAAAATGCGTTGAAGAGATAAAGTCTGGAAATTCCGAGTTCAAAAAGGCAAAAGAGAGCATACTTAAAGAGATAAATAAGTCGGAGAGGGAAGAGGTTAAGTTCTTTATGAAGAACGTTGCGCCCGTATATCTTTGCTCGCTCGATGAACTTGAATGATAAATAATGTGTTAAGGTGACTTATGAAAAGATTATTATGTTTATTAATTTGTATAATTTGTTGTTTTACTTTCTCTGCTTGTGTAACGCTCGGTAACGGCGTTGGTACGGGTAGTGGAAACGGTGGTACTGGCGGAACCGGAGGAAACGGTGGTGGCGGCACTGGTGGTAGTTCTCCGTCAAACGACCCCGTATATTCCGAAACGTATAGTTATGATGAAACGCATCACTGGAGGCGCTTAATAAGCGGTGAGGGAGATGAAAGGATTGATTACGCTGAGCACGAAAATGAGCGTGGCAAGTGCGAATGCGGTAAATATTTCGACCCAACTCGTCAACTTGATTTTGAAAAGGTGACTTTAGGTGACGTTAAAGGTTATAGAATAATCGGGTATAAGGATGAGGACTTTTTTGGTAAATCGTTATACGTTCACTATCAAACTCCTACTCACTATCAAGGCGATGGTGATGCAGAGCCGTTGCCCGTAATCTCCATAGGCTACGGTGCGTTTGGATACGGCACGATTAACGGTCAAGATTATAACCCCAACGAATGCATTCAATCTATAAAACTGCACGAGGGGCTTTTAGAGATAAAAGATTACGCTTTCAAAAATTCAGAAATCGAAGAATTAATTATTCCCGATTCCGTAACAAATCAATATCACTATAGCTGGCAAAGTACGGTAAATGGCAGGTTATATAATATTTGCGGTGGTTGCTATAAACTTAAAAAGTTCGTTGTTGGTGACGGAATTAAGGTTTTAGGTGCTCATAATTTTGGCGGTAGCGTGGAAGAGGTTCACCTTGGCTCGTCCTTGCAGACTATACAGCCACGTGCGTTTTATGAGATTTATGATGTTAAATCACTCGTTATTCCTGCATTGGTTAATTATATTCCCGAGGGCTCTGTAACGCCTACTAGTGGTAATTACGCAGGAATATCTATTCCATTAATAACAATGTTGCCTGCAACTGCAAGAACTGTTATATATATGGAAATCACTAAGGCTGAGCACGACGCGTTGATTGTTCCTCTTCGCCAAAGAGACCCTGTAACGGGCGCTATTTTAGACCCTATCGACTATGGGTTTGTCAACGGTTGGTCGGGAAACTGCAAAGTCTACTTTAAGGGTGAATGGAGCTACGACGCAAATGGTAATCCCGTTGCAAATTCATAATATAAAAAGTCTCACTTACAGTGAGGCTTTTTTTGATATTGACAATGTTTTAGGTTGATGTTAAAATATAACGAGAAACAAATTATAGAGGGTTTATGAAAAAATTATTGATACTCTTATTATCGTTAATAACGTGCTTTTCCGTGTTTAGCGGTTGCTCCACAGGTGACGGAAATAGTAGCGGAGACGGTGGGGATGATCTTCCCGTAGAGCCTATTTGGGCTACCGAGTATAGTTTTGACGAAAGTGGGCACTGGTACGCTCAGCTTAATGGTGACGGCAAAAAGGGTTACGAGCCACACGATAACTTTTTAGGCAAATGTTATTCTTGCGATTACTATTTTGCAACTGATGATTTGGAATTTACGCTTAAGTATAAAATGGTAAACGGCGAGCCTGAATTTTACTACTCGGTAACCGATTATTTGGGCTACGACTCTGGGGCGGACGTTCATATTAAAGTACCCTTAACCCACAAGCAACCTGCTCCCGAAATGTTTGAAGACGAGGAGGGGTATGATGCGGTTATCGACGAGTACTCCGATATAATAAGCGAAACCGAATATCCAGTTTTAGAGATAGGTGCAGGTGCGTTTAGCGGTGGTAAAGCTGGCAAATCTTCTATAGAATCGATAGTTTTACAAGACGGGCTTAAAAAGATAGGAGGAAGTGCGTTTACAAAAACGTTTATTACGGAACTTATTATTCCGGATTCTGTAGAGGGAAGTATCTATAATATTTGCGGTGGTTGTATTAACCTTAAAAACGTAGTTATAGGCGAGGGTATTACTTTAATTGACGGATATGCCTTTTCGGAATGTTCCGCACTCAGATACGTACACATAGGCAGCAACGTTAGAGAAATTCAACGCAGGGCGTTTTACGGGTGTAAGAGTATTCAGTATTTAGTTATTCCAAAATCAGTAGTGTCTATTCCTGAAGATGAGATATATTCACAGGGTAAATACGTTACTATGAACAACTTATTCCAAGGCGGTTATTCGCCCGTTAGAGGTATCTTTATGGAAATAACCGAGGCGGAATACGACGATTTATATCTTCCTTTAAAGCAAAGAGATCCTATTACAGGGCTTACTATTAATCCTGAAACAGGCGAGGTAATTCCTCACAATCAGTCTACGTATACGACTTACGGTTACGTTCACGGCTGGTGTCACGATGCTAAGCTTTATTTTAAAGACGAGTGGCATTATAACGAGGATGGCGTTCCAACTCCAAATTAACATTATATATGCGTTAAAAAAATCTCACAGCTACGTGAGATTTTTTACATTGACAAGATTGTATTCTTATGTTAAAATTTTACGGTAGGAGTTTTTATGAGAAAATTTTTATCTTTTTTACTTGTAATTTCAGCATTTTTGTGTCTTAGTCTTTCTGGCTGTGTGACTCTTGGTGGTGGTGCTGGTAGTGGCAATGGCGGTACTGGTGGTAATGGTGGCACTGGTGGCGGTTCGGGCGGTGGTAACGCCCCCGTTTATTCTGAGGAGTATACGTATAACGCTACTCATCACTGGCGCAAGCAAACTAACGGCACGGGTAGAACCGATTACGCTGAGCACGTTAACGATAGTGGAAAGTGCGTTTGCGGTAAATACTATGACGCAACTCAATTTTTAACCTTTAAAAAAGTTACTATTGACGGTATTTCTGGCTATGGTGTAACTGAATATGACGGTTTAAATTCTAAGGCTTACGACCACGTTGAAATTCCCGCTTATTATCAAGGCACAGGCGATGCTGAACCCGTTAGAGTTATCGCGATTGACGGGTACTTATTTTCATTGACTAAGAGCGTTACGGTTGACGGTGAAAAGGTTAACGAACATTTAGGTTACAACTCAATTAAATCGGTAAAACTCAACGAAGGGCTTTTATATATCGGCAACGGCGCGTTCAATTCTACGGATATTGAAGAGATTATAATTCCCGATTCCGTTCTTGGTGGAATCAACACAAACTTTACTAAATGGCCGTCAAGCGGTGAGCTTTATAACTGTTTTGGTAACTGTAAACAACTCAAAAGAGCGGTTATAGGTAACAGTGTTACCACGGTTGGTGGCTATCTTTTCTCAGATTGCAACAATTTAGAAGAGGTAATAATCGGAAACAACGTTCGCGTGATTAAACAAAGGGCGTTTTGGGAGTGTAAGGAATTAAAAACCGTAGTTCTTCCGTCAAAATTAGTTTGTATTCCTGAAAGTAGTATATATTCAGAAGCTGTGGATAAATATGTTTCGTTAAGGACGGTTTTTGCCTACGCTGAAAAAGTATATATGGATATGCCTGAAAGTCAATATAATTCGCTTGTTGTTAGGACGGTTGAACGCAATCAGTTAGGTTATCCTAAAGATTTTACTGGTAATTTCGTTCACCCAGATGATTATACTTCTCCAACCTACGGTATAGTCGAAGGTTGGTGCGGTATGGCTATGGTTTATTTCCAAGGAGAGTGGGCGTACGATAGCAACAATAAGCCTTACGTTATTTAAATTTTAGACATAAACCCCGAGAGTAGAGCTCGGGGTTATTTTTTTGTAAAAATGCCGTAAAATCTTTAAAATCCGTATTGACTTTTAATATTTATTATATTAAAATATAATCGTATAGTTAAAGTGGGCATTGTTGGGTTTAATATTGAACTCAAATAATGTTTTTCTTAAAATATATAAATTTTATTCAAGGAGGGTAACGTGTATGTTACAAAACGCAACCTTCCTGTTACTTGCAATGCACCCTGCGGTTTCCGCAATTATAGGTGGTGTAGTTGGCTTAGCGATAGGGATCGTAGTATTCCTTATAATTTCTAATATTTCTCGCAAAAATAAAATCAGTTCTACCGAGAGATTAGTTGCCGAAATGAAGGCAAACGCGGAGAACGAGGCAAGAGCGATTAAAAAAGACGCAATAGTTGAGGTTAAGGAACAGGAATTAAGGCTTAGAAACGAATTCGAAAAAGAAACGAGAGAAAAGAGGGCTGAACTTCAAAAAATGGAGCAACGCCTTAATCAGAAGGACGAAATTCTTAATAAGAAGGACGCAACCTTGTTAAAGCGCACCGAAGAGGTAGAGGCTTTATCGAGGTCGTTAGAGAAAAAGCAAGCCGAGGCTGACGAGCTTATCGTTAAGCTTGAAACTCAGCACGAGGTTTTCGTTCAAGAGCTTGAGCGCGTTGCTCAAATGACTCAAGAAGAGGCTAAATCTATTATTATGGAAGACGTTAAGGAGGAGGCTCGCCGTGAAGTAGCAGGCTTTGTTCGCAACGCTGAACAGCAGGCGAAAGACGAGGCTGATAAGAAGGCGAAAGAGATTATTTCCCTTGCAATTCAGCGCTGTGCGGTTGATCAGAGTAACGAGCTCACGGTTACGTCAATTTCCATTCCTAACGACGATATGAAAGCAAGGCTTATAGGTCGTGAGGGTAGAAATATTACCGCGCTTGAAAACGCAACGGGTATTCGCCTTATCATTGACGATACGCCTGAGGTGGTAGTAGCGTCTGGTTTTGACCCCGTTCGCCGTGAGGTAGCAAGGCGTTCGCTTGAAAAGCTTATTGCCGATGGTAGAATTCAGCCTACTCGTATTGAAGAGACGGTTGAAAAGGTTAAAAAAGAGCTTGACTCTATTATTAAAGAGGCGGGCGAGAGCGCTACGTTTGAAACGGGCGTATATAACGTTCACCCAGAGCTTGTTAAAATTCTTGGTAAACTCAAGTTTAGAACGAGTTACGGTCAAAACGTTTTAAAGCACTCGTTAGAGGTGGCAAGGCTCGCTGGTTTAATGGCTCAAGAACTCGGTGTTGATATCAACGTTGCAAAGCGTGGCGGTCTTTTACACGATATAGGTAAGGCTGTTGACTTTGAAAATGAAGGTACTCACATTGCGCTCGGCGTAGAGCTTGCTAAAAAGTTTAAAGAAAATAAGTTCGTTATCAACTGTATTGAATCTCACCATGGTGACGTTGAGCCTAAGTGCATTGAGGCGGTTTTAGTTCAGGCGGCTGACGCGATTTCTGGCGTTAGACCTGGTGCAAGAAAGGAGATTGAGTCCAGTTACGTTAAGAGGCTTGAGCAACTTGAAGAGCTTGCAACTGATTTCAAGGGCGTTGAAAAGGCTTACGCTATCCAAGCAGGTAGAGAGGTTAGAGTTATTGTTAAACCCGAGCAAATTGACGATAGCCAGGCATTGTTCCTCGCTAAAGATATTGCCAAAAAGATTGAAGAAACTTTGGAATATCCCGGTCAAATTAAGGTTAACGTAATCAGAGAATCAAGGAGCGTTGAATACGCTAAATAAAACTAAAGGCACCTTGCAAAAGGTGTCTTTAAAATACTTAGGAGGCTAATTTTAATGGCTGATTTCGATTTTAGAAAGAAACTTAAAGACTTTTATCCAAAAAACATTAGAAAAGACGTTGCAGTTTTAGACGGTGACATTTCTATTCCCAACTGTATTGCTCTTATAAAGACGGATAACGTCGTTATCAACAATGCGCTCAAAGATTTAAAAAAGTTTTTAAAATCTTCGCTTGACGTTTTAGCGGAAATTGACGAAACCTCTCACGGCTTTAAAATTTCAACTGAAATTTCTCCCGTTTTATCTAAAGATAAAAAGGCTTACACGATTTCCGTGTTAGATGATGAGATTAAGATTGTTGCCGAGAGTGATAGAAGTGTTGCTCAGGCAATTTACTATCTTGAATTCTTGCTTTTTGAAAAGAAAGCGCCCATACTTAAAAAAGGCGATATTAAGGTTACGTTGCCGTATTCACCGCGCATGGTGCACTCGGGCTACGGTTATGATGATTTCCCCGATGAATATCTCCAAAACATCGTTCACTACGGCTACGATGCAATATTGCTTTTCACAAAGGGTGTAAATTTATCTCCTGCAGGCGAACTTAATTTTAAAGACGTTGTTAAAAGGGCGTCTCAATACGGCTTAGACGTTTACGTTTACGCAGCGTTTGGCAACTTTATCGATATATACGCCGATAACGCTGAGGAAGAGTTTGATAAAACCTACGGCGCTGTATTTAAAGAATGCCCTGAACTTAAGGGTATTACACTCGTTGGTGAGTCCGTTGAATTTAAGAGTAACGACGAGAGAGTTGCAAAGCATTCAATTCGCCAAAAACCCGCCGATAATTTAGGTGACGGTATTCCCACGCCGGGTTGGTTCCCTTGTAACGACTATCCTAAGTGGATAGAAATGATTAAAAAGTCAATATATAAGTACAATCCGAACGCCGATATAGTATTCTGGTCGTATAACTGGGGTTGGGCGCCTGAAAAGGATAGGGTTGCGCTTATAAATAAGCTCCCCAAAGATATTTCGTTAAACGTTACATTTGAAATGTTTGAACACTACGATATGATGGGTTCTGACCAAATGGTAACCGACTACTCAATAGTTAGAGCTGAACCTGGTAAATATTTCTTAAGCGAGGCAAAAGCCGCTAAGGAAAACGGCATCAAACTTTACGCTATGAGTAATACCGCAGGTAGAACTTGGGACTTTGGTACTATTCCTTATATGCCTTTCCCGATGCAATGGCTCAAGCGCTTTAACGAAGTTAACAACGCTAAAAACAAGTACGGTCTTTGCGGTTTAATGGAAGGTCATCACTACGGTGCATACCCGAGTTTTATCTCAAGGCTTGCACAACTTTGCTTTATGTTTGAAGATAAGCCTGAAGAGAACTTAAAGAGAGTTTATAACGCTTATTTTGAAAACTCGAGCGATGAGCTTTACGATGCGTTTAACGATATTAGCGAATCTATAAAATATCTTCCTCCGTCGGTTGAAGAGCAGTACGGTCCGTGTAGAAACGGTACGGCGTACCCTCTTTGCTTAGCTACCTCTAAAAAGCCACCGAGGCTTGAAAACGTTGTGTCTGGCGATGCGTTCTGGCCGGGATTTTACGGTCAGTTTGAGGAAAACCTCGGCGTATTTGATTTAGGTATTCCTTACGGCCTTAGATATAAGCAAGAACAAAAAATGGTTAAGGAAATGTCAAGGCTGTTAAAGCAGGGCATTAAAAAGCTCAAAGCTATTCCTAATAAGAACAAAGAGCTTTTATCCGTTCTTAATATGTGCGAATACATTTCTTGCTGTGTAACAACAGTTATCAACGTTAAAACTTTCTATGAACAAAGAGTAGCGCTCAAGCTTTGTGATAGTCCTAAAAAGATGCTTGAAATTTGCGCTAAGATAAGAAAGATTGCTGAAAACGAGATTGCTAACGCTGAAAAGAGTATAAAATACGTAAAACGCGATAGTACGCTTGGCTTTGAGGCGTCACAAGGCTACGTTGGAGGCGAGGAGAGAATTCTTTGGAAGATTAAGCAGGTTAAATATATGCTTAAACGCGAGCTTGGTTTCTACGAAAGAGAGGCTCAAAATCACCTTTAAAAATTAAATATAAAGCACGGTTTTAAGCCGTGCTTTTGTTTTGTGAAAATTTTAAATTACTATTTATTTTTTCTTGCAATATTGAACTTTTTTATGATAATATGTAAATAGGGTAATTTGGAGTTTTTTGTAAAAACATATAATTTTAGATGTTAAAAATTCCGTTTTATCGTTTAGTTTTGTGTTTAATAATATTTATTTATAAATATTTTACTATATTTTAGGAGGAAAAAAATGACTATATTTAACGTGTTGTCTTTAATCGGAGGAATTTCATTATTCCTTTTCGGTATGAACGTTATGGGTCAAGCGCTTGAGAGGCGCGCTGGTGCAGGTCTTCGTGGTTTGCTCGGTAAACTTACTACTAATCGTTTTGCTGGATTTATGACAGGTCTTGGTGTAACTGCAATTATTCAAAGTTCCGCAGCAACAACTGTAATGGTCGTAGGTTTTGTAAACTCTGGTCTTATGAGTTTGCATCAATCAATCGGTGTTATAATGGGTGCTAACGTAGGAACTACCGTTACAGCTTGGATGTTATCATTATCTGGTATTCAGGGCGAGAGTATAGCAGTTCAAATGTTAAACCCCAAAAACTTCTCGGCAGTACTTGCTCTTATCGGCGTGATTTTATACGTGTTTATGAAAAACGATAAGAGAAAAAGCGAGGGTTTGATTTTATTAGGTTTTGCAACACTTATGTTTGGCATGAATGCGATGACTGATGCTGTTTCTCCACTTCAAGACGTTGAGTGGTTTAGAAATTTATTCATTATGTTTGAAAATCCATTGCTTGGCGTGTTGTTTGGTGCACTTGTTACTGCGGCAATTCAATCGTCTTCAGCATCGGTTGGTATGCTCCAAGCTTTATCGGCAACGGGCGCTGTAACTATAGGTACGGCAGTTCCTATTATTATGGGTCAAAACATTGGTACTTGCGTCACCGCAATGATATCTTCTGTTGGAACTAACAAAAACGCAAGGCGCGCATCTCTTATACACTTAGCGTTTAACGTTATAGGAACAACCGTTTGGTTGATTGTGTTTACTATTATTAGATATGCGGTTAAGCCTTTAATTTTATCATCTTCAGCAAATCAGTTTAATATTGCAATAATTCACAGCATGTTTAATATTGCGTGTACGATTTTAATGTTGCCGATGGGTAAATTGCTTGAAAAAATTGCCGTTAAGTTTATTCCAGATGCAAAGCAAAAGGAAAAGACTACGCTTTTGGATGAAAGACTTTTAAAAACGCCTGCACTTGCATTATCCGCAAGTAGAAAAATAGCAGTTGAAATGGCAACAGTTTCGGTAAATTCAATCTATAAGGCGCTTGACGTCGTTAGGGAATATTCCGCCGATAAATGCAAAGAAATTCGTGAAGATGAGGATAAAACGGACTATTACGAAGATGTTCTCGGCACGTATTTATTAAAATTGAGTGCTACTCAGTCAAGTAACGCAGATTCCAAAGAGGCTGGAAAGCTTTTAAATATTATAGGCGACTGTGAGCGCATTGCCGACCACAGCATAAACATTGTTGAATCGGCTGAAGAATTGCACGAAAAGGGCATAGTGTTTAGCGACGTTGCGAAAGCCGATTTTGAAAATATAGCAAAAGCGGTTTCCGAAACGCTTGAGCTTGCACTAAGAGCTTTTGTTGATAACGATTTACAGTCCGCATTTAATATCGACCCGCTTGAAGAGGTTGTTGATATTTTAAAGGAAAACTACAGGAAAGGTCATATCGAAAGAATGCAACAGGGCAAGTGTACTATCGAGGCTGGTTTCGTATGGTCGGATTTACTTACTAACCTTGAAAGAATTTCAGACCATTGTTCAAACATTGCAGGTGCAGTTTTAGACAATGAGAATATGAACTACCACCAGTACGTTAAAGACGAAGAGGCAGGTGAGGAGTTTAAATCTAAATTTAACTCATACTGCGAAAAATATCTTGTAAGCGAGGCGTAATTTATGAAAGACGTAAAGACTATTGCACTTATTGCACACGATAGTAAAAAGCAAGAAATCGTTGAATGGGCTTTAAAAAACAAGGCAACGCTCAAAAATTACGAGCTTTGCGGAACGGGAACTACTTCTAAGAGGATTTCCGAGGCGACGGGATTGTCGGTTAAGGGCTTTTTATCCGGTCCTTTAGGTGGTGACCAGCAAATCGGCGCTAAAGTTGCAGAAGGAGATATTGATCTCGTTGTATTCTTGTGCGACCCCTTGTCCGCTCAACCTCACGACCCTGACGTTAAGGCGCTTTTGAGAATTGCTAACGTTTACAACGTTCCCATTGCAACGAATTTAGCAACTGCTGATTTCGTTATATCATCGCCTTCATTTATGAAAGGCTAATTAAAAAACGATTGCGAGATAAATTTATCGTTATTTTGATTAAATTTTGTTGACTTAAAATTTAATATAATGTATAATTGTTTTCGCTTAGGGGAGTGGCTCAACGGTAGAGCAGCGGTCTCCAAAACCGCTGGTTGCGTGTTCGAATCGCGTCTCCCCTGCCAAAAATGCAAACTGATTTTTATCGGTTTGCATTTTTTTATTAGGGTAGCGAGAAGAATACGCAAGTGTTCGGTGTTTTTGCATTAGCAAAAACATTTGCCCTCTACAATCTTGACACGATATCGCTTGAGTGATATAATTTTATTAATAAATTAATAAAGGTGTTTATGAAGAAGGTAATTTTATACACCGACGGCGCGTGTTCAGGTAACCCTGGCGTTGGCGGTTGGGCTTCAATTTTAATATATAACGGCGTTGAAAAAATTTTAACGGGCGGAGATACTGAAACAACTAATAACAAAATGGAGTTACTTTCTATTATAAAAGGGCTCGAGGCTTTAAAAGAAAGGTGTGAGGTTACCGTTTATTCCGATTCACAATACGCTGTTTCCCCATTTATTGACGGGTATATCGTTAGTTGGATATTATCCGGTTGGCGCTTAGCCGATAAAAAGCCAGTTAAAAACGTTGAGCTGTGGAAACGCCTTGTTGAACTTACTAACGCGCATAAGGTTGAGTTCGTAAAAGTAAAAGGGCACGCTGATAACGAGAATAACAACCGTTGCGATAAGCTTGCTCGCGCTGAAATAAAAAAATTGCAATCACTATAATTTAATAGGTGATTAAACTCAATAGTTTTTACATATAATTATATGTATGAAACTTCGTTTTAGTTTAAAGTCGCTACTTCTTTCCGTTTCGTTATGTTTACTCTCGGGGATAACAATACTCGTTTCAGTCCTTTACGTAAACACTTTTACGGGCGGATTTTTTTACGAAAACAAACCGCTACTTATATCCTCGGTAACTATAGTCGTAGCGATAATCACAACCATTGCTTTAGCTTACGCAACGGCGGATAAAAAGACAGTTTATAAGGTATCACTCGTTGTTTTGGCGCTAATTTCCTTTTCGCTACTCGTGATGTATTTTTTAAAAATATCGGGGGTGGGCGATAAGATTGACAGTGTTGAGGATCTTAGAAATTACGTTGCATCGTTTGGATATCTTGCAATAGTCATTTACGTGATAGTTAATATTTTGCAAGTGGTGCTTTTGCCTATACCGGGTTTTATTTCGGTTGGAACGGGAGTTGCTCTTTTCGGCCCTTTAAAAACTGCTGTATTTTCATTGCTAGGCATTTTGATAGGCTCGTTTATGGCTTTTTTTATCGGGAAAGTTTTGGGATATAGGGTAGTTAAATGGATAGTAGGCAAAGAAACGCTCGATAAATGGCTAAACTCAGTAAAAAACAAAGACAAAATTATATTAACGTTTATGTTTTTGTTCCCGTTTTTCCCTGATGACGTATTGTGTTTTGTTGCAGGGCTTTCCTCAATGAGTACGGGTTATTTTGTTATTATGATAACGGTTTGTAGAGTTATTTCCGTATTTTTATCGGCGTACTCGCTAAATGGAAATATTATTCCTTACAACACGTGGTGGGGAATAGTTTTATGGATAATAGTCATCGCATTGACGGTGATAGCAACCGTTTT
>JAFQEV010000007.1 GCA_017398825.1 Clostridia bacterium | reverse complement strand
GTTTAGCCCGTGGGTGCAGTTGATAGCGCAATAAACGTCACAAAGTTTTTTAAGGCGCTTGCCTTTTACGTATAGCGAGCTATCGCCAGATATAAAGGTAACTCTTTTTAATTTTTTAAATTGCTGTAGTTTATAAAAGCCTACGTCAAAAAGTTCTTCACCCGTCACCCACTCGCCCGTTTTCATAATATACACGGGGATAGGGTTATAAAGTGTTTTATCTATACTGTTAAGGGTTAGAACGCCGGTTATTACGGAAACGTCGTGCTCGCATGACTTTCCACCGTAAAAGACTATAATATTTTTCAAAATAAAAACACCTCCGCTATAGCTTAAATCGAAACTTTAGCTTTGGTGTTTTAAATTTTATCAATAATCGTATTATAAGTGGATATCGGGGAGGTCGTTTGCAAACAACACGCTGTCACCCTCTACGAGTAAATCTTTTAACTTTTCGCGCGCCTCGTCAAGACTTTTTACCATATAGATTTTATCCGCAGGATAACCTTTGCTAAGCAAGCCCTCTCTAACGTGCAAGCTACCGCTCCTTCCTACCAAAACAGCCCCGTCACAAACGGACGCTATCATTTGACCTGCCTCGAAGTTAAATCTATATCCAGATGCTCCAAGCTCTACGATACCCGGGGTTACAACGTATTTTTTACCGCTGAAATTACTTAAAACTTTGATTGCGTGCCTAATTCCGTCGGGATTGCCGTTATAGCCATCGTCAAGCACGTTAACGCCGTTCTCACCCTTTATGAGCTCGAGCCTGTGAGGAACTTGCTTGAGCTTTTCAACTGCAAGCGCTATCTCGGAAAGAGTAAAGCCAAAGCCGAGCGCTACAGACGCGCAAAGTGCGATATTGCTTGCGTTGTGCTCGCCTAAAAGCTCGGTGTGAACGTCCACCCTGCCGTCACCCGATACGAGTGTAAAGGTAGTTCCGCTCTCGCTAACTTTTACGTTTTCCGCATAAACGAAGGAGTTTTTATACTTTTTAACGCCCGCAAGGTATTTTTCACAGGTCGCCTTGTCGTAAATTCCTACCGATTGCTTACTATCAGCTGAAATATATGCTTTGCCGTTAAAATTACCGCCTAAGATTTCACTCTTTGTTTTAACGATGTTTTCAACGGTTAAAAAGGACTCTAAGTGCTGGCTGTTTATGCCGGTGATAACCGCAATGCTCGGCTCTACTAAAGTTGCGAGTTCTTTGATATCGCCCGATCTTCTCGCACCCATTTCGCAAATTAAAATTTGGTGGGTGCTTTCAAGCTTTTTCACCGTTTTTACAACGCCCATCGGCGTGTTGTAAGATTCGGGAGAGGCTAAAACGCTGTATTTTTCAGATAAAATAGTGGTTAAAATATTTTTAACCGTAGTTTTTGCATAACTGCCCGTTACGCCTATCTTTATGAGGTCACTCCTCGATTTGAGGGTTGCCTTGCACTCGTTATAGTATTTTTTATTGATTACCTTTTCAAGAGGCTTGTTGATAATCAATGCGAGCAACACAAGATAAGGTATTGCTATCGGGCAAAGGCAAAGCACGCCGTATCTAAAGTTTGCGAGTAAGTTTTCTTGGAAGGGAATTGCTATGAGGTTGATAAGCAATATTAAGATAACGCTAAGCAACGCCGTTAATACGGAGAAAGTTATCATTATTCTAATAGTTCTTTTGGTAATTACAAGAGGAACTCTACCCTTATTTTTGCGCTCGCCTTTAGCGTAAATAAACAAGAATACGAAGTAAACTAAGAATCCGCTGTATTTTACAACGGGGTGGTCAATAAAAGATAGCGCCATATTTATTAAAATAAAGCCTAAAACCGAGAGCATTGAAAGCATGCAAATTCTCGTAAAGTAAACGTTATCTTTCTTTTTCAGCCACTTAAAATAATCACCGCCCTTGTAACCGCATTGCTGTGCAGCACGCAAGAACTTTGGCGACAACAAAAGCATTAAAACGGCGTTTAATAGCCCGACGATAAAAAAGCCGAGAACTCTCAGCGGTGAGAAAAGCTCTGAAGTACGGCTTATCTCCTCAACGGGTAATATTTGAGTTATGGGAACTATTTTTGAAAGCAAGTTAAAATTTAACATCTTCTTCTCCCGATAAAAAATTCAAGGCGGTGAGATTGAAATCAAAATCATCGTCAATAAAGGCGAAGTGCCCACAGCCCTTTAACACCTTAAGAGTGGAATTTTTTATGAGTTTTTTATATTTTTTAGCCATGTATAACGGCGTTTCACGGTCGTTTTCTCCGTGAATTATAAGCGTTTCGTTTTGAACGTTTCGAGCGAGTTTATCAAGGTGCTCGTTCACTATTAAAACGTAACTTTTTTTCATAATGGGAGAGAGAGTTTTATACTCCGAACTCCCAAACTTTTCAAGCCGTTTAGGGCTTAAGAATTTTTTCAAAAGTTTATAACTATAAACTTTGTAATAATACGTAAGCGTTCGCTTGGGCTTTAAGCCAGCAGCACCGGTTAAAACGAGTTTATCAACTCTACTGTCGCAAAGCGCAAGCTTAATTGCCACCCTTGCGCCAAACGAGTGCGCAATAACGTGAAACCTATCAAGCCCCAAACTATCTATCAACGAGCGCACTTTAGAAACGTAATCGTCTAAGGAATAGGGATACTGTAACGGCTCGCTTTCTCCAAACCCCGAAAAGTCAAACGCAATAACCCTAAAGTAATTAGAAAAATACTCCGTTTGGAATATAAAACTTTCCTTGGAAGAGAGATATCCGTGCAAAAACAGCACGGGAACACCCTCGCCTTTATCGAGCGTAGCAAGACCGCTTATAACCTTAACTATATGCACTCCTTGAAATATATAAATTTAGATGTTTTTTAGCATCACAAACGCGTCCTCAACGCCCTCGTAGTACTTTTCTCTAACGCCAACTACCATGTAGCCAAGGTGTTCGTATAAATGCCTTGCGTGCTCGTTAGAGCGCCTAACCTCGAGATATACGCTGTTTACGCCTTTGTTTTTAAACTGCTTTTCCGCCTCTTTAAGAAGGTTAGTTGCAACTTTGTGACTGCGGTATTTTTCTCTAACCGCCACCCTATCGATATTAGCCTCGTCGAGCACTACGGTTGCAAATACATAGCCTTTTATCTCTTTATCTTTATCCAAAAGCCCGAAGAACGTGGGGGCTGAAAAGGAGCTTTCTAACATTTTTTCCGCATACGGAACGCGAAAACATTCCCTCTCTATCTCCTCTATTTCAAAAAGGTCAGTCCGTTCAAAATGCCTTATCATTTGCGCTCTTCCTCCGCCTGACTTTTCTTTACGTAGAGGGGAATAAGAGCCTCTCTATCATCGGTTGCAAGTGGGAGTTTTTTCTCTATTGCTAATATTAAACCCTTTACGTAATCTGCGCCTTTATCGGTAACGAGAGTATAATCTTTGCATAGATTATTTAACTCTTCACCATTTACAAAGCGTGGAGAAATTGACATCTCACCGCCGTCAAAGCCACAAGCGTAATAATTATCGTGCCGAGCGTCGATTGCGCAAAGAACTCTTTTTTCTACGCTATTATATGCCAAAACCTCGAAAGAAGTAACGGGTAAAACTTTTTTATTAAAGGCGTACGCCCACGCTTTTACCGTTGCAACGCCTATTCTAATTCCCGTAAACGAGCCGGGGCCTACAACGGTGGAAAACACGTCTATATCACTAAGCTCTATCCCAGCCTTTTCAAGCAGGTTTTCAACCTCGGTCATAAGCGTTATAGAGTGCTTAAGCCCGATGTTTTGAGAAAAGAAATATAAAGGCTCATCGCCGTTTAACAGTAACACGGTCAAGTGATTTCCGCTCGTATCAACCGCTAAAATTTTCATAAAATAATTTTCCTCGAATTTTCACCGATTTTCTCAATAGTTACTCTTTTACAGTTTTGTGGCAAAACGTCCTTTATATTTTCACTCCACTCGATAACGGATATTCCGTCACCGTAAAAATAGTCGGTAAGACCCAGAGCCTCCGCGTCCTCCCCCGAGGTTAGCCTGTAACAATCGTAGTGATATAAAACCCCGCCGTAATCATTCATATACGCGTAAGTCGGGCTTAAAATCTCACTCTTTATGCCTAAGCCTTTGGCAATGCCCTTGGTAAACGCCGTTTTGCCTGCACCAAGCTCCCCGTCTAACAATACTATATCACCCTTAGATAAGGTTTTAGCGTAAAGCTTGCCTATCTCAACGGTTTCTTTTAAAGATTTCGAAAGGTATTCCATAATAATCTCAAAAACTAATTAATCTTTTCACTCGCTTGTATAGAAGTAGCGTGATAAGCGCGGTGGATATTGCCTTTATCACGTTGAATATCAAGATAAACCACCAGGTGTTTTTAAAAAACTCAACCGAGCTTTCTGAAAGCACGAATGGCGCTCCGCCTAAAAACAAGGGGTAGTTTACGTAGTAGTTTACCCAAAGCGACATTCCCGATTGCAAGAAAACGCCTATAATCATACCTATAACTGCAGTTAAGAAAGTCCTCTTTACCTTATACAAAACAAGGGGAACTATTATGTAGCAAAGCCCTATTAAAAGGTTTGCAAGCTGACCTACTAAGGTGGTGGACTTTAATAAGCACAGCGCCTCTTTAACCGTTAAAATAATAACGCCCGGAACAACTCCTAATGAAAAACCGCCTATCAAAACGAAAACGTTAGAAAAGTCAAGCTTTAAAAAGGACGCTGGCGACCCCGGGAACACAGGGAATTCTAAAAAGGTGAGCACGAACGAAAGTGCGGTAAAAATTCCCATTTTTGCAATAAGCTTTGCGTTAAACTGTAATTTATTTTTTTTCATAATATTCGAGCAAAAATAAAAGGGATGAAACAACCCTTAAAGCTCTCTCCTTTTATCATCCGGACTATAACCGTCGGTCACGGAATTACACCGCGTCGGAGCGCCTATAAATATTTAAGCGCTTTTGCAGACTTTACTGCCGGTGGAGACTTTCACTCCGCCTCAAAGAACGCTTTTATTGTATTATTCTTTACTCGTTTTGTCAAGCGCTTGACAGTCCTCTACCTCGCACGCGTTGATTTTTTTTGAAAAATCAAGAACAATATCTTGGCAGGACTCGCTACAAAGCATATTAACGCCTCCAAGCAAGGTGGAAACGGCAACCTCTGAGCAGGTGATATCGTCAAAACATTCAACGTTTATCTTATCGCCGTAACTTTGAGCGCACTCAATAGCCAAATTTTTATCAAGTTCGCCGTTTTGGCGGGCAAGCACAACGGAATAAATACCGCTCGTCCAAAGTAAATTCATCACCCTTTCAACCTCGGCTCGAGATAAAACAGACGTGTCTAAAAGGACGGAAACAGGCTTTGTTTTCGCTCTTTTTACGAGCTTTCTAACCTTCTTAAATACGTCCTTTTCGTCGCCGTTTTTAATCTCATAGCAGGAAAGTGCAACGAGAACCTCGTCCGCCCCGCGATTTACAGCTTGCTTTAACGCGTATCTTACCGCCTTGTACGAACTTTCTCCACTCGGATAATCTACGAGCGCTCTAACCTTAACTCCACAGCCATTAAGCAAGCTCACCGCTAACGGCAATGCGGTTGGATATACCGTAACGCCGTAAAAGCCGTATTTCGTTGCGGTGTTTAGCATATCGATTATATCGCCGTTGAGTTTCATTCTCGTATCAATAAAATAATTGAGCTTTTTGTACACCTTTTTTGCCTTGAATACACCGAATTCCTTTTTAAGCTCCGCCTCACTTTGCCCAAACAGGTTTGCAAGCTCTTTTATCTTTCCACTCTCGTCAACGGTAAAGTAATCTTTGACGAGCGATTGCTGTTCACACGCCTTTGACGGCTCTTCAAATTTAAGTTCCTCAACTTCGCTTTCGCTTTTTAAATTTTCTTCCATATAAGTCCCCCTTATTTTTAATAGTAATTTGATTATCGACTAAGGGTTTACAAAAAATACTCTAATACGGTAAAAATTTCCACTATTTTACCTAAAGTTTGTGTTAAATTGCTTTTATGAAAGGTTTAATTGCAGTAATTATCATATACGCGCTCACCGTTTGCATTTGCGCTACGGTTAAAATTTTAAACAAAAAAGTAAACCTCAATAAAAAAAGCGGTGAAAACTCACCGCCTAAAATTTATTACGTTACGCGCGCCAAAAAACAACGGGAAAAGCAAAACGTTATCCCCATCAAAGCGAGCGTGATTGAAAAAGAGGATATTGTTAAATAGACTTATAACGCCTAAATTTACATTTTTTGCTTATTAAGTAGTTAACTTCGTTTGTTAGAATTACTAAGACGTTAACTCTAAGCTTGATAGAATAATTTAAGACGTTAGTTTGGGTATTAGGCAAGGCTCTCGAAGACGATAGGCTGAGTTAGACCTTGCTGGTCAACGAAGTCTATCGACTGAGAAGAAACGTAGCATAATGCCCAAAATAACGGATTAAATCTTTAAGACGTTAGGAACAAGTTAGACAAGGCACAAGATTTTTTAACGGCGAGATAGACCTCGGTGGTCATCGAGATGTTAAAAAGTCGCAGTAACAAAGTATAACGAAGTTCATAACGGATTAAATTTCGTTGGGGATACTCTCTCCCTCCCCCCACAACCTCTCAAGGTGATAGAAAAGCCTCGTTTCATCGTTGAATAAGTGAACGATAACGTCGCCAAAGTCTAAAACTATCCAGCGCGCGTCCTGCACGCCTTCACGGCGAATAAGATTGCCACCGTTTTTCTCTACAGCCTCTTCAACGTGCTCGGCCAAAGATTTTACCTGAGTTGACGAGCGCGCCGACGCTACTATAAAATAATCGGCAATGGTGGTTTTTTCTTCAACGTTAATCTTAACGATATCAAACGCTTTTCTCTCTTTAAGTGCCGAAAGTATTACTTCTGCTAAAACTTCTGATTTCATACCTTTTATCTCCTTGATAATTACTTATAATAATTTAATGCATCGAGCGTTAAGGGATAAACCTCTTTACCGCTCTTTAACAAAAAGTCAACGATTTCTTCAAGGCAAATTTTAAAGCCTTGAAAGAAGTCTTTTTTTATTTCTTCTCGCAATTGTTCTACACCTAAAAACATTCTCGACGGCTCGATAATATCTGCAACGTAGATAATCTTTTCAAGTAGCGACATTTGAGGTCTACCCGTGGTGTGATACTTAATCGCCGTTAAAACATCTTCATCTAAAACGCCGAGCTTTATCCTTGCAATATACTCGCCGAGATATTGATGAACTATATCCTCCGGCGTTTCGCTTGGCAATTTAAAATCGCTGAAATTATCGGGGTTTTCATATTTTGCAATATCGTGTAAAAGCGCTGAGATTTCAGCCTTTTTTACGTCCGCCCCAAGCTTTTTTGCTAAGGAGGTTGCCGTAAGTATAACGCCTGCAACGTGAACTCTTCTCTTTTGAGGCAAAGCGCGCTCAACATATGAATAAAGCTCGTTTTGCTTATAGAGAGAGTTGTTTAAAATATAACTTTCAACCGCGCTTGGAACTAAATTTGATAATGGTAAACCGAGCGCTTGATAAACTCTTATTTTAGTGCTCGATACCGTTTCGCCAAACACCTTTACTCGAGTAACGCTCGCGTTAAATAGCGAGTTGATTTTTAAGATGCTTTGCTCATCACAGCTTTCGCCGTTTTTGCGCTCTACAAGCACGAGTGACGAGCTTTTTAATATGCGCTCGGGGTATTTCCACGTGGGGAAATTTTCAAGCATATCGCTACCCACTATAAAGTAGAGTTTTTCAAGGCTTAACGTATGCTTAAAGTGTTCAACCGTTTGATATGAGTAGCTGATACCGCCTTTTTTAAGCTCGTAGTCACAAACCTCGATTTTATCACACCCCTCAAATGCGATTTTGAGCATTTGTAACCTGTGTTCACCCGATATAACCTCCTCTCCTTGCTTGTGCGGAGCAACGAAGGTGGGAACGATAAAAAGCTTGTCAAGAGAAAGTTCTTCCACCAGCCTGTTGGCAATTTTAATATGGTCGTTGTGAACGGGGTTGAACGAACCGCCGAATATTGCTACCTTCATATTTTTATTTTAGCACAGTTTTAAACGATTAACAAGCAGAAAAAATGTAAATAATAAAATTATGAGAAAATTGAGATTATCTACTTTTTTTGACGGCATATTCGTATTTTTACTCAGCTTTTTTTTAGCCTACGCACTGATTAAAGGTGGGATTAAAAAAATAGCGCCTACGGTTATATTATCGGTAATTATTTCAGCAGTTATAACTTTTGCGTTTTGTTTGATAATGGAAAAACGAGGACTTAATAGGGACGTTTTGTTAAAGGACAAACAAGAGTACGATAGGTTTTTAAGATTTTTATATTTTTGCTCAGACGGGGAAATTTTACGGCTAATAAAAGCCTACTACTCGGCACTTGATTTAAAATCGGTAATCAAGGGGAAAGGGGTGCTCATAGAGGAAAATAAAAGCTTGACTTTTTTCTCATTTACTCCTGAAAAAACCGACCTTAAAACAATTCTTTCGGCATATAAAAAAACGCCTAAAGGCTACGCGACGCATTTTATCGCAAGCGAATACGACGGCTCTGTTTACGAGTTTTTTAAAACGTTTGAAAAGGTTAAATTGTTTAATGGCAAAGATTTTTACCTGTGTTTAAAAGAACACGGGCTAATACCTGAAAAAGTTTATGAAATCCAAACAAAGAAAAAGGTGAAAATCCCTTTAAAACAGGTGTTTAAGAGGGAAAACAGCAAGAGATTTTTTGCGTTTGGCGCTATCTTTTTACTATTTTCAACGATAACTTATTACAAGTGGTTTTATCTAATACTCGGAACTGCATTTTTGATTATTTCTTGTTATTTGAGATTTTTTAAGGGGTTTTCCAAAAAAGAAAAAGCGGAACTATTATAGTTCCGCTTTTATATTTGTATATATTAGTATTTGATGTGCACGATGCCTTTTTTATTAGAACGGCGATATAAAACTATTTTGTGCCCGATGGTGCAAACGACTTCCGCACCGAGTTTTTCGGCAAGCTCTACGGAAACCGATTTAATTTCTTCATCGGAATTGTTTAAGAGGGTGAGCTTTATAAGTTCACGACTTTCGAGGGCATCTGAAAAGCTCTTTACCATATTTTCAGAAATACCACCCTTTCCTATTTGACCTATCGGCTCAATGGTTTGAGCCATACTTCTTAAAACACTTCTTTGTTTTGACGTAAACATAATAATCTCCTTGATTTTGATATTGCAAACTTGACGTTTGCGGTAAATGTTGCTAATACAACGCTAAATGCAAAACTTTGTTTTGCGATCAGAATATTATCCTTATTTTAAAAAGATTGATAGAACTTATTAAGACGTTAGAAACAAGCAAGGCGGTTATTCTGGGCAAAGTACGCGTACTCTTTGTACGGAATCTTTGACCAAATAGCCGATTTGCGAAGTTTATGGCGTCTTAATCGATGAAGTCGAATTCAATATCCCCTATTACTACAGTATCGCCGTCCTTACAGCCTTGCTCGCGGAGCTTTTTGATAACGCCTTTGTCGCGGAGGACTTTTTGCATGTATGCCATACTGTCCATATCGTCTATTACAACGTTGCGGGTGAGCATTTTAACGAGGTCACCGTAAACGACGAAAGCACCATCGTCATCGCGGAAGATTTCATACGCATCGCTTTCCTCTTTATCGTAGGAAAAGCCACTATCTTGCTGAGGCTCGTATGCTGGGATATCTTTAAGCTTTTCGGCAAGAACTTTGATAAGTTCTTCCTTTCCATCGCCCGTGAGAGCGGAAACGGTTAAAATCTTTTTGCCTTTGACCTTTTGCTTGAATAATTTAACGTTTTCTTCAGCGCCGAATATATCGCATTTGTTCAAAACTATGATTTGATCGAGCTTATATAATTTTTGGCTGTAATTTTTAAGTTCTTTGTTGATAGCTTTGTAATCTTCTATCGGGTCTCTTCCCTCGACGCCGGATATATCAACTACGTGGCAAAGCAATCTCGTTCTTTCAATATGGCGAAGGAAATCGTGGCCAAGCCCAAGCCCGTCCGCCGCCCCTTCGATAAGCCCGGGAATATCAGCTGCAACAAAGCTATCGTCGTAATAATTAACAACGCCTAAGTTTGGAGATAGGGTTGTAAAGTGGTAGTTGGCAATCTTAGGTTTTGCGCCTGAAATTTTAGAAAGGAGGGTTGATTTGCCAACGTTGGGAAAGCCTATAAGCCCAACGTCTGCTATAACCTTAAGTTCAAGCCTAACCCTCTTTACTTCCATTTTTTCGCCCTTTTGAGCAAAGTGGGGGCAATGCCTCCTCGAAGTTGTAAAGCGGGCGTTGCCTTTTCCGCCTTTACCGCCACGCATAATGAGCCTCTTTTGCCCATCGTAGAAAATATCGCAGATAAACGCGCCCGTTTCAGCATCGGTAATAACAGTTCCTAACGGTACGGGAATATACAAATCCTCCCCGTTTTTGCCGTGGCAATTCTTGGTATCGCCCTTGCCACCGTTTTCAGCAACGAATTTGTGCTTGTAGCGGAAATCAATAAGGCTTGTTTTATGCCTGTCCCCCACAAAATAAACGCTACCGCCGTTACCGCCGTCACCCCCGTCGGGACCGCCTGCGGAAACGCCTTTATAGCGAATGAACGAGGTAATACCGTCACCCCCGTCACCCGATTTTATGAGTAGACTTTCTTTATCTAAAAAATTTTCGAGTATCATTTTGCACCTTTAGATTATTTTGACTTGCCCGTTTGGCATTCATTCCTTATCACGCAAAGTTCGCATTTGGGGCTACGCGCCGTGCAAACTCGCCTGCCGTGAAAGATGAGATAGTGGTGAGCTTTAGACCACTTGCTCTTTTCAATGTATTTCATAAGTTGTTTTTCTGTTTCGAGCGGAGTTTTAGCATTAGCTAAACCTATGCGGTTAGAAACCCTGAAAACGTGCGTATCCACGGCGATTGCATCACCGCCGAAAGCTACGGAATACACTACGTTAGCAGTCTTTCGCCCAACGCCCGACAAAGAGAGCAAGCCCTCGTAGGTATTAGGAACTTTTCCGCCAAAATTAGATATTATCGTACGGCTGGCACTTAGAATATGCTCCGCCTTTGAGTTGTTAAGACCGCAAGGCAGTATTATTTTTGCAAGTTCGCTCTTATCGAGCGTAACCATACTCTCGGGAGTATTATACCTCTCGAACAAAACCTTGGTAACCTCGTTTACCCGTTTATCCGTGCATTGAGCGGAAAGTATTACTGCAACGAGGAGCTCGTACTCACTATTAAAGTTGAGTTCGGGGCGAGCGGAGGGATATTCGATTGAGAGTTTATCAACTATTATCTTTGCCTTTTGCTTATTCATAAAAAAACGCCTTAACGTGTGTATTATATTTTAACACACTAAGGCGAAAAAGAGCAATCTTTTTAAATTAAATTTTCATACTCACCGTTCTACTTCCCTGCTTTTCAATCAAAACGAGGGTGTAAAAGGACGAATACTTGCCCGAAAGTATCAATTTTTTGGCAAGCGTTATAAACTGCGCGTTAAATTCCGCCGACCTCCCGCAACCCAGCCGTAGCTGTTTAGGGGTGGGAACGGTTTTAGCGTAGGCGTATTTTGCCTTCATATCCTCGATAAAGGACTGAACGTCAGTTCCGGAACGGAATACGGCAACGTATTTTTTCATATAATTTCTCCTTCGTGAATATACATAATAAAAAAACGGTAGGTATTATTTAATGATTTATTTAGACAATGCGGCAACGGGCGGTTACAAGCCTGCAAGCGTGACGGAAACCGCCTGCTCGGTTATAAAATACTTAAACGCCAACGTTGGTAGGAGTGGGCACAGATTATCAAAAACTGCATCGGACTACGTTTATTCTTGTCGCAAAAAGCTCGCGGAGTTTTTCGGGGCGGAAAGTCCGTCTCGGGTAATCTTTACCAAAAACTGCACGGAGAGCTTAAACATAGCCGTTCACGGTGGGATAAAAGGCGGAAAGGTTTTAACCTCAACGCTCGAACACAACAGCGTTTTAAGACCGCTGTTTACCTTGGAAAAGGAAAAAATTATTACGCTATGCGTAATAGAACCCGAAAACAAGCGGTATATAACCCTTTCGGATATTCAAAAACACTTTGATAATAGCGTCACCGCCGTTTGCTTAAACGCCGTTTCAAACGTTACGGGCGAAAGTGTTAACCTTAAAGAAATAGGCGGATTTTTAAAGGGAAAAAACGCGCTGTTTATCGTTGACGGGGCTCAAGCGGGAGGGCACGTTCCCCTAAATATTAAAGAGCAAAATATAGATATGCTCGCCTTGGCTGGTCATAAGGGTTTGAACTCTATCCAAGGCGTTGGAGCGCTTATTCTATCTAAAAGGGCAAACCCGTCGGCTGTGTATCAGGGCGGAACGGGCACGGAAAGCTTTAACACCCTTCAGCCAGATTGCTACCCTGAAAAATTAGAGAGCGGAACGCTTAACCTCCCTGCAATTTGCTCGCTCGAAGAGGGCGTTAGATACGCTGAAAAAAATCTATCGTATATCGGAACGGAGCTTTATTCCTACACCGATTATCTTGTTAAAAACCTCGCTATGATTGAGAGCGTTAAAGTGTATTCTAACCCCAACCGCTTTGGAATAGTCAGCTTTAAAATTGAGAGTTTTCCATCGGCGGAGGTTGCCGAGATACTCTCTTCTAAATACGATATAGCCGTTCGCGGAGGTTACCATTGTGCCCCGCTCGTACATAAAATGCTAAAGACGGAGGAAGACGGGCTCGTGCGCGCGTCATTGTGCATGCATAATACCAAGCGCGAACTCAACCTTCTTATCTCCGCCGTTAAAGAAATCAGTTCGTTTTAAGTTGTTTTATAACCTTATCGAGCTTTTCCCTTTGTTTTTGATTGAGCATAGGATAGAGCATATTGCGGAAACGCTCGATATCCCCGTCGGTAAGCGTTCCGTTTTCCCTACCCTTTTGCGCCTCGATTAGAATTTGCGAAACGAGCTGGTCTTCACTAGCGCCCTCGTACTTTTTAGCAAAGGACTTAAGCGTGTTCATAGCGTTGTCGTTAGAGTTAAGATTTTTTTGATTGTAATTATTAAAATCGCGCATAAATATCTCCTACAAAACTAATATATGCTCATTTTAAATATATCGTGACAGGTGAATTATGAATTTTTTACCGATAGTTTTAATAATAGTTTTTCTACTCTCTAAAAAAGGTGGCTCGAAAAGCGATTTCGACCTTGAAAGCATAACCCCTCTTTTATCCCTTTTCGGCGTGAACGAGGAAATTGTAAAAATGATATCGAGTGACGAGATCAAAGGGATAATGAACGGAAATTTTGATTTAAAATCTATTATCCCTCTTATAACGAGTATTTTTTCGCAAATGAAAAACAGCACCGAAGTGCCGAGTGAAAGTTCTTATCAAAGCCCACAAGCGCCCGAGTATCTAAACCCTATCAAAGACGTGGCGAGCGCTGAAATTTTATCATCTTTAAACAGTTATTTCAAATAAAAAAACGCCTTATCGGGCGTTTTTTTATTTATTCTATGATTGATAACGCGTACTCAAAAGCGTTTTCATTTTCGGCGTTTAACACCTTTTGAGAGGTGCTCGTGGTTACGCCAACTCCGTGGATACATCTATTAGATACAGGCCAAAATACCTTTGCCGTGGTGAGCTTTACGGCGCTACCGTCTAAATACTTATAGGTAGTTTGCATTATGCCCTTTCCGTAGGTTTTGTAAATAGTTTCTTCATTTTTTTCGTGCCCGTCTAACACTATTGAAACAACGCCTTTAGTATCGTAATCGAGCATCGCGCCGATTAAAACCTCCGATGCCGAGGCGGTGTTTTGGTTTGCTAATACGTATATCTTTTCAAAAGCGTAGCTCGAATAATAGTTAGTTCCAACGTAGTGCTTAGTTTCCTTTCCATCATGGTCTTTGGTGATTGACATAACTTGGCGGTCTTCGTGCTTTTCAACGAGCATACCAGCTACTCCTGACAATACGTCCATATACCCGCCACCATTATCTCTAAGGTCGAAAATTAGGGTGTGATTTCCGTCGAGCTTAAACTTTTCAAGCGCGGTCTTCATTTGGGAAACAGAGCCGTATAAACCACCGTCCTTTCCGTTAAAGGAGGTGTATTTTATATATCCTACACCGCTTTTTGAAAGGTTATCATCGCTTATTTTTTTAAGTTCCATCGAGGTGGAATTATCTACGTATGCAAAAGTTCCCTCGGCGTTTTTGTAAGTTACGTAAGACTGGTTGTACGTTTGCTTTTTTACCTCGTATCTTTTAACCGTTCCGGAATAATCAATATCTAAAGTAACGTTGCTACCCTCGCTCAAATCGAGTATAAAATTGCGGATATTCTCACCAGTACTACCCATGTTTCGAGATACGGCGGAAATCACCGTTCCACCAGCTTTTATCCCCGCCTTAAAGCAAGGCGAGTTTATTATAACCTCGCTAATAACGTTAGTGTCGTCTAAAAACGATAAGCCTATGCCAACGTTTTTGCCAAGGTTGGTGCGAATAACAGCCTCGTACTCTTCGGGAGTGTAATAGTCGGAATAATCGTCCAAAATAGCATCGCAAATCGTATCTATTATATTTGGGTCTTGATAATAGTAATGCTTATCGTAAGCGTCCAAAATCTTAAGTAGTTCCTGCTCGGTATCGGAAAGCGACCACTTGTAAGTGAAAAAACCTAAAAAGTATACGCCCGCCGTTAGCACGAGTGCTAAAAAACCTATTAAAATCCTCTTTATTATTTTATTTCTCATAGCCGTCCATTTTAGAAATTATATACAATAGTTTAAAATTTAATGCATCGCTAAACTTTTTAATATCAAGCCCCGTGAGCTTTTCAATCTTTTCAAGCCTGTAAATAAGCGTATTGCGGTGAATATACATCTCTCTCGCCGTTTCGGAAACGTTTAGGTTGTTTCTTAAGAAACAATCGCCCGTTGTAAGCAATTCCTCATCGCCTAAAATCTCACTTGCGCTAAAGGTTAGAGCGCTTAAATATTCCTCAAGCTTTTCGGGCGGTAGTTCCTCGGCAATTTTATCGAGCAAATAGTCCTTGTATGCGTAAACGCCACCGTTTAACCCTCTTTCACGGCTTGCTTTTTCAGTTGATAAGGCTTGAAAATACGATTTTGAAACGTCTAAAAAACTCTTTACTATACTTCCAACGTAAACGTTTACAACAACGCCGAGCTCTTCAAATACCGAACGCTTTAAAATTTCAGCTTGGCGAACGGGAGTTAAAAGGTCGGCAGCGTCGCTTTGTTCAACGTATCTTATATATGCGCAAGTATCGTTAGTGAGCGAAACTACCGCTCCCTCTCCCCCAAAATAACTGGATAAAAATTCCGAGATATCGGATATATCCCTATCCGTTTTTATAGTCATAACGTAAAGGGGATTTTTAGGGAGAGAATAATCGTTCATAAATTGCAAGGCTTTGCCCTTAGTGGAATTGCCCGTTAAGATAAAGCCAAGCTGTTCGTCAAACGAGAGTTGTTTGGGCTTGCTTTCGGAAAGTTCAATATAGCCTGCAATCAAGTTCGCGAAACGCCTCTCGCTTTCACCATCACCACCGATAACCGCGTAAAACAAGTTACCGCCAAAGTTAAACTTAAAATAAGTTTTGCCCTCAAGTTGAATAACGCTTGCGCCCGAAGTAAACGCCGATGGTAAGTCGGCAATATATTCCGCCATTGTGCTTGCGAAATACTCGCCGTTTTCGGATATCGCCTGAACTAAAATGCCCGTTTTTTCCTTAACGCCTTGTAATACTCTTGATAATTCCTTTTCCATATCTATCCTTTTGTGCAAATTATACAAAATTTAACTTAATTATATATTATATTATGCTAATAATCAAGCAATTTGACTAAATTTGTAATTATAGTAACAGCATTTAGATTTTATGGTTAAGGAATAAAAAAACACCACTCGCAATGGAGTGGTGTTTAAAATTAAATTTTATTCCTCAACAGGAGCATCCTCTGCCTTAGGTGCATCTTCAACAGGTGCGTCTTCAACAGGTGCATCTTCAACAGGAGTTTCTTCAACTGCGGGAGCAGCCTTTGCAGCTTTTGCAGCAGCCTTTGCGTCTTTCGCAGCTTGCTTAGCAGCGAGCTTTGCAGCTTTTTGTTCAGCTTTAACTCTCTCTTCTTCAGCGCGTTGAGCCTGTCTTTCAAGTTCAACAACGGGAACGTATGCCTTAGTGCCCTCGCCTTCTAAGATAGAAAGTTCGGTCTCTTTATCGAAGAGGTGAATGTGGTTCATATCGATAGCAAGGTCTACCATCGTGTGTGCTTGAGTTGCGGAGCGCGCGTCAATCTTAGCGATAAGTTGAGTGGTAGTTTCAGCTAAAGATGCTATTCTCTCAGCATCCTCGTCAAGCTCGCCGAATGCGCAGTAAAGTAAGCTTTCTGCACCAAGCTTTTCAAGAACGTCAACCCTAACGTGAATAACTGACTTTTTAGACTTAGCAATGAAATCAGCTTCATCGTGGAAGTCTTCAGGACGGATACCTAATACTACAGGCTTGCCGGTGTTAAGATATTCGTCAAGATTGATAATTCTTGCAGTAGTATCCTTATTAATAGTAAGCTTTTGACCTTCGAACTCTACGCAGGGATTAGCCTTAGTGCCGGTAATAACAGCATCGAAGAAGTTCATTTGAGGAGTGCCGATAAAGCCTGCTACGAAAATGTTTGCGGGATAATCGTAAAGTTTTTGAGGTGCGTCAACCTGCTGAATAAAACCGTCTTTCATAACTACGATACGAGTACCCATCGTCATTGCCTCTACCTGATCGTGAGTAACGTAAATGAAGGTAGTTGCAAGTCTGTGGTGAAGTTTGGTAATCTCAGTACGCATTTGACCACGGAGCTTAGCGTCAAGGTTAGAAAGAGGTTCGTCAAGAAGGAATACCTTAGGCTCACGAACGATTGCACGACCAAGCGCTACACGTTGACGTTGACCACCAGACAACGCCTTGGGTTTTCTGTTAAGATAAGTTTCAAGACCTAAAATACGAGCAGCCTCTTTAACACGTGCATCAATTTCAGCACGGGGGAGCTTTCTAAGCTTAAGACCGAAAGCCATATTGTCGTAAACGGTCATGTGGGGATAAAGTGCGTAGTTTTGGAATACCATCGCGATATCTCTATCCTTAGGTTGAATAAGGTTAACCTTTCTGCCATCGATAACTAAGTCACCGTCAGAAATTTCTTCAAGACCTGCTATCATACGGAGCGTGGTGGACTTACCGCAACCGGAAGGTCCTACGAATACGATAAACTCTTTGTCTTGAATATCAAGAGTGAAGTCCGTTACGGCTTGTACGCCGGACGGATATACTTTGTAAATGTGGTCAAGTAATAAACCAGCCATATCTATACCTCCAAAAATAATTTTCTACCCTAAAATTTTATCATATATATAAAAATAAAGCAATGGGCATTTTGCACAAATTTAACTATTTGAATTTAGCATTTTCTATGCAATATGCATAAATAACCGTTCAAAAGTGAGAAGAAAATGAAAAAGACTTACAATATATCAATTATAGAGTGCCTTTTGTAACAAATACTCCTCTTATCCAAAAAAATATCAGCACCAGACCCCTTGTTTATGTGAGGTGTTAAATAAATAAGATAAGCGCACAAGACGTTATCCACAAGATAATCTATATTATAAACACCGTATTCGCTTTCTAACTCTATTTTATATCGTACATTGTCAAGTAAAAATTTTCTTACGATTTCTCTTGCTGTTTTTAAATTCTCTTCCCTAATAAAACTATTAAAATTATCCGCACTAAAACAAACCTTCTTAGGTAGTAGCAACGAAATTTCAACACACAAATCCTCAAATAATAATTTTGCTACGTCAACCGTTGGGCACAAGTGCTCTATTAGCTTTCTTTTTCTATCCTTGTTCATATTTCACCTGTTTTGCGTGTATTTACTAAAATATATCACACGCTTAGCGTGTTGTCAATGCAATGTAACACCTTTTGCGTGTAAAATTTAAAATAAGGTGGTAATATGAATTTCTCAAAAGTTTTAAAAATGCTTATGCGCGAAAAAGGCGTTTCACAAGCAACTCTTGCAAACGTTTTTAATACGACACAGCAAACGATAAGTAGATGGCTTAATCAAATCAACGAGCCTGATATTAAAACGATTGTGGGCTTGGCTGAATATTTTGATTGCTCGGTAGATTTTCTATTAGGTAGAGAAAACGATTACGGTGTTTTAAACTCGGGCAAACCCAAATTCAATGATAAACAAACTGAACTTTTATCCTCATTTAATTTACTGCCTGATGATGAACAAAACAAAGTTTTAGGATATATAAAAGCACTTCGCTAAACAAATGAAAAAGCACGCAAAGCGCTCTTCTCTTAGAGATTTTTACTTTAATACAAAAGTGTAGCCCACTATACTTCGCAAAAAGCGAAATATGGTGGGCTTTATCTTTACCACAAAAGATTAGGTTAATATAGTTATATTTTTAGCCTTGTGGCTAAAAGTGATATGCAAGATACTCTTGCGTTATATTTTGACTTGCAGTCAAAGTTATGTTAAATAAATCCACAACTTGCCGTTAGACAAATATAACTGCCGATAGGCAATATCACTCGCTTTAAGCGAATATCACAAACCCGTAAGGATTTATTTAGTTGTCGCAATTCCCTACGGGAAGAGCGACAACCGCGTGCTTTTTGTTTTTTACTCAGGTTGTTTTGGAGGCGAGTATTTCTCCGCTAACACCGTCTACGAGATACGCTACCGTCTTTCCATTTTTATCCGAGATGGAAACGTAATAATACACGCTTTCGCCCTCGGTTAAAACGCGAACTCTCGCCTCTATCGACGAACCGCTCCCCGATAGCATTTTCTCTATCGATTTTTGCTCGGCATAAGCTACCTTATCAAGCGCTGACTTATACGAGATTGAACCGCTTAAAGTAAACTTTGAAATTTCAAAGCCCTTCTCCTCGCCCGCGTTTTTTACTACGGCGCTAATCGAGCTTTGGGTGGGCAGGTCGTCAACCTCTATTTCGGTGATGAATTTTCCGTTTATGGGGCTGTATTCAAACTTGCCAAAAACGGTGGTATCTCCATACGATAACGAAACGCTTGCATCGCTGAGTGAAGACTTATAGTCTTCAATTCTCACGGTTACGTACTTTTTCATCTCGCCGACGTACCCGTCGTTTAAGTACGGCGTTTCCTTTTCTTCGGCGTAGACGGTAACGGTGTAATCTTCGCACTCGTATTTGTAAACTGAGTGGCGAATTTCAGATAGATACATTTCAAGGTTTACCGTATTTTTGCACGAGGCAAGGGCTAAAATTGATACAACTAAGGTTAAGATTGCGATAATTTTTTTCATAGACGGTTTATTTTACTAAAAAAACGCCCGTTTAAGAACAATATTTTTAAAAAATATTTTATTATTTTTTATAAAGCGTTGCATTTTTCCCATTGTTTTGCTAAAATATTTAAAAGGTTTATATTCAATGAAGAAACTAATAATAAAAACAATCGCTTTTTCTTTGGGTATCTTGGCTGTTGGCGTTTGCTTATTTTATCTAATTATGGCAACGTGCGCGCCCTCTTCGCTCGGCAATTTTTACTTTAGAACGGGCAATGAGAAACTCGCCGTTAAATACGCTGAAAAAGCTTATCACAAATCGGAAGATATTTCAGACCTTGCAACGTTAGTTGAACGCTCCGCAGTATGCGATAATAGCGAACTCGTTAAAAAGTACGGGTTTACTCTTATCAATCACAGCGATTACGAGGAGTTATCCACTAATAAAGGCAGTAGTTACAAGTACTATGTTGCAGGCTCGCTCGTAGAGGCGCTATATAAGCTTGGTGAAACTCAAACGGCTATTGACACCGCGTTTGACAATACTTTGGGTTACAGCCAAGTTAACCCCATTAGAGTTTTAATTTCCCTTGCGATGCAAGGCGAGGATAGCAAAACTCTCTCCACTATTCTTTCAAGGCTTGAAAACAGGGAGAGTAAAAACGAACTTTGTAATAATGATATCTCTTTGATTAGAGAACACCTAAATTAAACTTAGATAAGGAGAAACAAAATGCAAAAAACTATCAGAGAAGGTTTAACTTTTGACGACGTGTTGCTCGTTCCGCAAAAAAGCGAAATTTTACCTAAAGACGTTTCGCTCAAGACCAAGCTTGCAGACGGGATTGAACTTAATATCCCCTTGATGTCAGCTGCGATGGATACCGTTACGGAATCTAGAATGGCTATTGCCATTGCTCGTGAAGGCGGTTTGGGTATTATCCATAAAAATATGTCTATCGAGGCGCAAGGCAGAGAGGTTGACAAGGTAAAAAGAAGTGAACACGGCGTTATTACCGACCCATTCTTCTTAGAGCCCGAAAATAAAGTTACCGATGCACTTGCTCTTATGCAAAAGTATAAAATTAGCGGTGTTCCCATTACCAAGAACAAAAAACTCGTTGGTATACTCACCAACCGTGACCTCCGCTTTGAAACTGACTTTGAGCAACCTATCGATAACGTTATGACCAAGGATCACCTCGTTACCGCTCCCGTTGGCACGAGTCTTGAAGAGGCGCAAAAAATTCTCGGTAAACACAGAATTGAAAAGCTCCCTATCGTTGATGATAACTATAATCTTAAAGGGCTTATTACCATTAAGGATATTGAAAAATCTATCCAGTACCCGAATTCCGCAAAAGACGTTAACGGAAGGCTTTTAGTAGGCGCTGCGGTAGGTACGAGCAAAGATACGTTTGAGAGAATTGACGAGCTCGTAAAGAATAAAGTTGACATCATCACCGTTGACACCGCTCACGGTCACTCGATGGGCGTTATTGAAAACGTTAGAAAGATTAAAGCAAAGTACCCCAACCTCAAGGTTATTGCAGGTAACGTTGCAACCGCTAAGGCGGTTGAGGCTCTCATCGACGCTGGTGCTGACGTTGTTAAGGTTGGTATCGGCCCCGGTTCTATCTGCACCACGAGAGTTGTTGCAGGTATCGGCGTTCCTCAGCTCACCGCTATTATTGACTGCGCTGAAATGGCTCACAAGTACGGCAAGACCATTATTGCCGACGGTGGTATTAAGTACTCCGGCGATATAACCAAGGCGCTCGCTGCAGGCGGTAACGCAGTTATGCTCGGCAGTCTTCTCGCAGGTACTAAGGAAAGCCCGGGCGAGATTGAACTTTACCAAGGTAGAAGTTTCAAAGTATATCGCGGTATGGGTTCACTTTCCGCTATGGCTGCAGGTTCTAAAGATAGATATTTCCAAGAAGATGCTAAGAAATTCGTACCCGAAGGCGTTGAAGGTAGAGTTCCCTATCGCGGAACTATCTCCGATATCGTTTACCAGCTTATCGGTGGTATAAGATCGGGTATGGGTTACTGTGGCGCAAAAGACCTTGAAACGTTAAGAGCTACGGCTGAATTTATCAAAATTACTTCCGCATCTCTTAGAGAGAGCCATCCGCACGATATTTCAATCACGAAAGAAGCTCCCAACTACAGTCCCATGGACTAATGTTCATTACTATGTAATGAGTGATATGCAATAATTTGTATTGCGTTATAGATTTTATTTTTAAGAAGGTATAAAATATGGTACTTAGCAACAAAAGACCCGATGATATGGCACGCATAACCACCAAAGAACTTGCTCAAAAGTTTATCGACGAGCAGGTTAAGGAAATTCAGGCTCAAGTGGGAGATAGAAAGGTTCTACTCGCTCTTTCCGGCGGTGTTGACTCCTCCGTAGTTGCCGCACTCCTTATAAAAGCAATCGGTAAAAACCTCTACTGCGTTCACGTTAACCACGGCTTGCTCAGAAAAGGCGAGCCCGAACAAGTAGTAAAGGTATTCCGTGACGAAATGAACGCTAACCTCATCTACGTTGACGCGGTTGACAGGTTTTTAGATAAGCTTGCAGGCGTTGAAGAGCCCGAGAAAAAGAGAAAAATTATCGGCGCTGAATTTATTAGAGTATTTGAAGAACAAGCAAGAAAGCTCGAGGGTATTGACTTCTTGGCGCAAGGTACGATTTATCCCGATATTTTAGAAAGCGGTCCTGTAAAGGCACACCACAACGTTGGCGGACTTCCCGATGACCTCCAGTTTGAACTCGTTGAGCCCATTAGGCTTTTGTATAAGGACGAAGTTAGAATGGTAGGCGTTGAGCTCGGTCTTCCTGCTGGTATGGTTTACCGTCAACCCTTCCCCGGCCCAGGTCTTGGCGTAAGATGCTTAGGTGCTATCACTCGCGATAGGCTTGAGGCTCTTAGAGAGTCCGATGCAATTCTCCGCGAAGAATTTGATAAAAACGGGCTTGCTAATAAGGTTTGGCAGTATTTCACCATTGTTCCCGATTTCAAAACGGTTGGCGTAAAGAACGACCTCCGCTCGTACGAGTGGCCGGTTATCATTCGCGCGGTAAACACGATTGACGCGATGACCGCCACTATTGAAGAAATTCCTTACGATATTCTCCACCACATAACCGATAGAATTACCCACGAGGTCAAGGGCGTTAACCGTGTTTTATACGATTTAACTCCAAAGCCGACTGGAACTATCGAGTGGGAGTAAGATTTGATTATATCAAATCAACTATGATTGCCTAACGGCAAGTTATGATGCTATTTTAAATCATAAACCTTCGCGCCAACTTGCTTGGCGCGATTTAATTAAGTGATAGTTATGTATAATAAAGTTTACGTTGAAATTACTAACGTTTGCAATATGAATTGTTCGTTTTGTCACGGACATAAAAGACCGCCTAAGCAAATGACTACGGCGGAATTTTCGCATATTCTCAATCAGTTAGTAGGGAAAACGAATTATATCTACTATCATTTAATGGGCGAACCTTTAACCCACCCGTTACTCCCTGATTTTTTGATACTTGCTAAAAACAAAGGCTTTAAATCTATTATTACCACCAACGGAACTTTACTGCTTGAACGCTCAAAAGAGTTATTATCAAGCGGAGTTCACAAGGTAAACGTATCGCTACACAGCTTTGAAAACGGGAGTGACGAAAGCCTCACAAACTACGTTAAAGATATCGCTAATTTTGCAAAAGACGCCTCAAAACTTGGCACGATAGTCGTTTTCCGCCTTTGGAACGATGGATTTGACTGTGGCAAGAACGAAACGATTATAAGTCTTTTAAAATCCGCCTTTAAAGGCGAGTGGGCGGAAAATTCACGAGGGATTAAAATTGATAATAACATCTATCTCGAGTATGGCAAGAGGTTTAAGTGGCCGGACGAAAGTGAGGAAATTCAAGGCGAGAGGTTTTTTTGCTACGGGCTAAAAGACCAGTTTGGAATTTTAGTTGACGGTAGCGTTGTTCCCTGTTGTTTAGATAGCGAGGGGGTTATCAATCTTGGCAATATTTTCAAACAAGATATTGAAAGTATACTAAACTGTGATAGAGCGGTCAAAATGGTAGACGGTTTTCGCTGTGGCAAGGCGTCTGAAGAACTTTGCAAGAGATGCGGATACGCGCAAAGGTTTATAAAGTAGGCTCTTTCACGAATAATTCACTTGAAGTTTAAAGGTTTTTGTGATAACATATTTTATATGGCTAATTTTAAAATGAAATGCCCTGAGTGCTCGCACGAGTTTACGGGAGAATCTACAATTGAATACGTGACCTGCCCGTCTTGCAACAAGCAAATAAGCGCGAACAAGGCAATCAAGTATTTCCAAACCTTAAACAAGAGGCAAACGGAAAAGAAAATGGTTGCCCAAGGTGAAATTTACGCAAAAGTAGACGCTTTAGTTGAAGAGAGTAAATGGCACGTTGAAAACGGCAATTATGAAAAGGCGCTCGAGATTTCTGACGAGGCTTTAAAGCTCACCACCGTTGACAGTAGGGTTTATATGGCAAGAGTTTACGCCAAAACTAAAAACTTTACCGATTACGAGGACGTTACGCATTACTCCGACCTTAAAAAAGCGCTCGATTTATCCCCCGTGTTTGAAAAGGAAAAAATAAGGGCAATTTACGCCCCATATTATAAAAAGGCAAACGTTCCCAAAGAGGAAATGCGCGAGTATGAAAATCAAGAGGCTACCAGCCGTTTGCAAAGAGTAGAAGATTTATTAAAAGATAGTATTCCCACCCACTTTAAAAAGCAAAAAGCTAAAAAGCCCACTATTATAATAATGATAGCACTTTTAGCTGTAGCAGGCGTTTTAATGGCGCTTTCATACGCGCTTGACATCTCCCTTTTATCTCTCGCATCGGCATCAATTTTGATAGTAACCGCATTTATACTAATCAAGTTTTTTGACGACGTTAAGAAGATTAAAACGTTTGACGCGGTTTTAGATTTTTTCGACGAGCTTGAAAAATTCCAGCTTGAGCCTTCGTTTAAGTTAAAAACTTCCGTCGCTCTTGAAAAGCTTGCGGTTGCACAAATCAACAACGAGTCCACTATGAAAATCGACGGGCTTGTTAGAGAACTATTATCTATATTATTAGAAAGCGAAAACGCAAATGTTATTTCATTTATATCAAACAACAAAGTTTTCAAAAAGTATATTAAAAACGAGCAAGATTAATCTTGCTCGTTTTTTATAGTGTATTTATAAAGTGAGTTTTTGCTAACCCCTCTTTCCTCGGCTACCGCTTTAATAGCATCCTTTTTAGAATACCCTTTTTCAAGATAGTAATCAATATGCTCTTGCTCGGTCATTTCAAAGCTACAAGGCTCGCCTTTAGCCCCTTCAACAACTATCACAAACTCCCCTTTAGGCTCGTCAATTTGCAGTAAATTAAGCCTTCCGCGGTACGCCGTTTCGTGAATTTTAGTTATCTCTTTAACAGCGGAAACCGCCCTATCGCCTAATTTTTCACCGAGATACTTCAAATCCTTATTAACGTCGTGCGGGGCGGAGTAGAAAATGAGGGTTTGAGTGTACTTTTCCACCTTTTTAATAAGCGCGTCCCTATCCTTATTCTTCTCGGGCAAAAAGCCTACGAAGGTAAAGCAAGACGCGTCAAGCCCCGAAAGTATAAGCGCCGGTACGAACGCAGTTGCGCCCGGAATAACGGTAAACTCAACTCCTCTTTCACTTAGCGCAGTTGATAAAACGTTGCCGGGGTCTGAAATTACGGGAGTTCCTGCATCGGAAATAACGGCTACGTTTTTGCCGTCGTTTAAATACTCTACGATTTCATCTACCCTTTCTTTTTCGTTAAACTTGTGATAAGACTTGAGAGGTTTTTTAATATCGTAAAAGTCAAGGAGTTTTAAAGAGTGACGGGTATCTTCGCAAAATATAACGTCAACTTCCTTAAGAGTTTCAAGCGCCCTTAAGGTAATATCCTTTAAATTGCCTATCGGCGTTGCAACGAAATAAAGCATTTATACCCCCTTGTTTACAAATTCAGGTAGAATTTTAAGCTGTGGTTTTACACCCTTAACTCCCTCTATCAAGAAAAGATAAGGCGCTTTGCCAAGTTCTGTCACTACGAACTGAATTCTCGTTGGCTCTAAGCCAACGCTAGCCATTTTTAAAATTAAATCGGTAAACCTTTCCGTTCTTTGACACATGCAAAGCCTACCGCCGTGCTTGAGCTTTTTAGCGGAAATTTCAACGATTTCCTCCTGAGTAACCGTTACCTCGTGGCGACACATTGCAATCTTCATATCGCCGTTTATCTCTCCACTACCCGCCTTTTTATACGGTGGGTTGCAAAGTATTAAGGAGTACTTTCCGTTATACTCTTTTGAAAGTTCTTGTATGGGCTTGTTTATCACGGTAAAGATATCACCAAGCCCGTTTTCATCAACCGACCTTTTAGACAGCGACGAAAGCTCCGGCTGAATTTCTATAAGGTCAACCGATTTTGCGTTTTTATTGAGCGCGTAATAGTGAATGCCAACGATGCCCGAACCACTACAAAAATCGGCGACTACGTCACCTTTTTTGCTAGATGCGAACTTAGATAAAATCACCGCGTCACTCGTAAAGCGGTAAAGCTCGTCGTCTTGATATATTTTAAGATTGTCAATGAGTAAATCTTCTACAACTACCACGGCGTTCTCCAACAAATAAAAAATGGGTTTCAAAAAAGAAACCCGATTTTTTTATTGTCTCTGTCACAATTTGTGACTGATTTAAAGAGGGTGGCTCAAACGCAATCTTATCGGTTATAGGTTGTGATAGAGCCTTGTTATTTTATTCTTCTTCAGGTGCACCAACAGGGCAAGTATCTGCGCAAGCACCGCAAGAAATGCAAGTGTCCTTGTCGATAACGTAGAACTCTTCACCTTCAGTAATTGCCTGAACGGGACAAGCCTCTGCACAAGCACCGCAAGAAATGCAACTATCGTTAATAATATATGCCATAATAATTCTCCTTAAAAATTATTTAATTCGTCGTAAGACTACTTTATTTTAACACAATATTTTTCTTTTGTACAGCGTTTTTACAAATTAAAATATTATTCTTCTACTTCAGGCGTTTCTTCCGCCTCTTTAATTTTGTTGTTTTTAAACTTCAAATCTTTAAGCTCGTAGTCTTTATATATAACCGTTCCGTCCTTGTGAACGGTCTTGGTTTTTACGAGCATTTTGAGCATGTTGTTGGAAATTACCGTAGCCTTTCCGTCAGGCGTGGTAACCTCTGAACCGACCTTTGGCATCTTCTTGTAAACGTCTGCATAATAGTCGTTTTCATACTCTAAACAGCACATCAGCCTTCCGCAAAGACCGCTAATCTTGGTCGGGTTTAACGATAAGCCTTGGTTCTTTGCCATCTTTATGGTAACAGTTTTGAAATCGGGTAAAAAGCTGTTACAGCAACAAACTCTTCCACAAGGCGCGATACCGCCGAGAAGTTTAGCCTCGTCACGACTGCCTATTTGGCGAAGGTCTATCTTGTGCTTTAACGCCGTTGCAAGCGATTTTACTAAATCTCTAAAATCTATCCTCGCAGGCGCGGTGAAATAAATTACTATCTTCGAGCCGTCGAACGGGAGTTCAACGCCCGTAATCTTCATATCAAGCCCGCATTTTTCAACTTCTTTTTTAGCCGTTTCCAAAATATGAGGCAAACGGCGCTCGTTTTCAGCAACGCGCTGAACGTCCTTCTTAGTTGCACGCCTTGAAATAGGCTTTAGGGGCTGAATAACTTCGCTATCCTCAACCTCCTTGGGCGCTACTGCTATAACGCCGTATTCCGTTCCGCGCGCCGTGTCGACGATAACGCCTTCACCCTCTTTGTAATCTTCTTCGCGCGGGTCGAAATAATATACTTTACAGGAGTGATTGAACTTTACTCCTACTATTTTGACCATTTAAATTTTCCCTCCAAAATACCGAACAACAGTCCGTCAACTACCGCTTGGTGATTGCCGTTAAAGTACAATGCCTTTTCAGCCTCACGGACTTTATCCGATACGAAAATGAGCGAGGCTACGCTCATAGAGCGTAAAATATCGGAAACAGCGCCGTCAAACCCGTCGCTCTCCTTTCCGCCAGCACTCGCGCGTATCGATACCTCTAAAAGCTTTGAAAGTGCCGATACGAAATCTCTTAATATATCTTTAGTTATTTTTGCCGAAAACTCGGCTACTTGTTTGCTTGATTTAAGCTCGGTTAAAACGCTTTTTGCAAGGTTAATTGCAATGCTACCGTCGTTTGCCTCGTACCTCTTTATCGCCTCGCCAAGCCTGCCGTTAGATAAGCTAACAGCCTCTTTTACACGGCTCGTTTCGTACCCGTTTTGCACTAAAAACGCCTCTATAGCCCCGTCTGAATAAGGGCTTAGATCAAGCCTTTTTACGCGCGATAAAACCGTTGATAACAGCGGATATACGGACGTTGCAGACATTAATATAAAAGTGTTTTCAGGCGGTTCTTCCAGCGTTTTTAAGAGCTTGTTTTGTGCCTGAACAGTCATTTGAGAAACGTTTGATAAGCAAAACACTTTAACCCCTAACTCGAGCGGTTTAAAGTAGCTTTTTTCCACGAGTTCGTCAATATCGGAAACGACTATCTTTTTAGCCGTTCCTTTAGGATACCAAATAACGTCGGTATGCGTTTTTGCGGTAACGAGTTTGCAAGTTCTGCACTCTCCGCAAGGGCTTTCACTCTCACAAGTCAACGCGCGCGCAAAAGCGGATAAATAATCATCAAGCACAAACTCATCGTCACACGCAATAAGATAGGCGTGAGAAAGCGTGCCGTTTAATTTATCGCCGTTAAAAATTTTATAGGCGTTCGTTTGTTGTAAAAGTGGAAAAACGTTCATTAAAGTACCCTTTTAAGTGCGTTTACAATCTTTTCGTGCGTTTCCTGCTTAGTGCCTGTCGGGTCGATAACCACAAATCTATCAGGCTCGTTTTCAATGAGCTTTTTGTAGCCCTTGTAAACGTTCTCGTGGAAATCTATCCCAGAAAGCTCAAGCCTATCATCCTTATCCGCACCGCCCTTACGCTCAAAGGCAACCCTTGGTGAAATATCTAAAAATACGGTGCAGTCAGGCATGCAGTTTTCTATTGCAAAGGAGTTGATTTTCTTTACAAATTCAATACCTAAACCCCTTGCATAGCCTTGATAGGCAAAGGAGGAATCAACGTATCTATCAACGACCACGAGTTTTCCCTCGCGTAAAGCGGGTAAAATCTTCTCGCTTATAAGCTGAGCGCGAGCAGCAGCGTATAAAAGTGCCTCAGCCTCGTCAGTCATTTCCTTGTTTTCTATATCCAAAATAATTTTTCGGATTTTTTCGGAGATTTCAGTTCCTCCCGGTTCTCTTAAAAAGATATAATCTATGCCGTTGCGGTCAAGATACTCTTTAAAAAGAGTAACGTGGGTGGACTTTCCACTCCCCTCACACCCTTCAAAAGTAATAAATTTTCCTTTCTTCATATTTAATCTAATAGCGTAGTATAAGTGTCGATAAGCGTATACATAACGGCGAGCATTTCGTAATACAAATCTCCATTTTCTTGCACGTTGTTGCCGATTGCAAGGTATAAACCGTCAGCCGAATAATAGATTTCATTCGTGCCTTCTTTGTATTTCTTAAGACCAAAGAGTTTGGAAATATCCCTATCGCTCCTGCCGACCAACGCGCCAAGCCTAAGCCCGAATACCCCCTTTTTAGCTTCACCGCCGTAATAGGTGTATTCACGCTCTTTATCTAAAAGTTCGGGGTTTGCAATAAAACACGCCCTAAGCTCTGTTGCCATTAGTAAAATGCCTTTAAACCTATCGAGCTCGTCCTTTCTACCCTGTTCTTTTTCGGCTTTAGTTCTAAAACGGCTGTCACCCTTTCTCGTTCTATCAAAGTAATCGTAAACCTTTTGCTCGTTAATCTCTCCGCTTTCATCGCAAGCGTTTATACTCACAAATTCTATAGCGCTATTGATATACTCGCTTATATCCGCCGCCATATAACAGGTTTTAAAATAGTACTCGTAAAGGGGTTCTTGCAAAATAACAACGTCATCGTAATGAAGATCGCCGTACACGCTCCTTATAAGATACTCGTCGGGATTTTCATCAGTTCCGTTTATCATCACCGTTTCACCCTTGAGCATCTCGTAGGAAAAACCTCCCTCGGTAGCGCTCTTGGTGAAAAGGTTTTCAAAAAAACCGTCAACGTCCTCACCCATAATCGCGTTTTTATCTATAAGTATTTTAAAATCCTGCCCGTCGGTAGGCTTTCTAGCAACGAAGTTAAACGCTAAGAGAAAAACCAAACACGCCAAAGCGCTTACGATTATAACTTTCCATAAATCGTAGGAAACGAACAGTTTTAGCTTACGCTTGGTAAGTTTGTTAACCATATTAGCCTAAAATTTCAATAACCTTAATTTGATAACTGCCACCCTTGGGTGCATTTACGGTGCAAACATCCCCCGCCTTTTTGCCCATAAGTACTTGACCTAAGGGAGATTCGTTGGAAATCTTGCCTTTTGCAAGGTCTGCCTCGGCAGTGCCAACGATTGTGTACTCGTATTCTTCGTTCTCTTCCATATCGAGATATTTAAGCTTAGTTCCAACCTCAATATAGTCCTTTTTAGAGGTGGCGATAACCTCGCCGAATTTGAGCTTATTCTCAATATCTTGCTTTTCGCCCTCGAGCTTAGCCTGCTCGTCCCTCGCGGAAGTGTACTCCGCGTTTTCAGACAAGTCACCCTGCTCTCTCGCTACTTTTATTCTTTGAACTACCTGAGGTATAAGTTCGTTTTTAAGCACGTTAAGTCTGTTTTCAAGTTCTTTTTTACCTTCAGCGGTAAGTATAATCTTTTCCATTTTTATATTCCTTTTTTGAGTTTTGAGCTGTTATATTTTTATACTAAAACGGGTTAAAAGACGTGAATAAAATCACGTCTTTCCCCTAAATTTTATTTGGTGTTTTTAGTTTTTAATTCTGTAACCAAAACCGCAGTTTACGTCAATCTTATCGTCGAGAGAAATTTCAGCCTTAGCAGGATTTCTCTTCATGCCGTAACGGCACATAAGCTTGTCGATAAGTTCGTTAGCCTTTAAGAAATCTTCAGCTGACTTGATTTCAAGCATTGCAGGAGTATCCATAAAGTTCTTATCGTAGCTTACGTTTGCAAGACCTTCAGCATCCGGATCAAGAGCGAGGTAAACGTAAACGAGCTCGTCTTTCTTATAAATCTTTAAGATCATCTTGTTAACGAGTTCAGCAGGGATTTTGTAACCCTCTTTTCTCTGATAACTGAGAACGATTGCTCTTAAAAGCCTATAGTAATCAGCTGCGGTAGTTGCAACGGTATCGTTCTTGATAAAGAATACGAAACCGCTCTTTCTCGTTTGCTCGTCACTCGTGGGCTTGCGCATATAAGTAACGTCACTCTTAACGAGGTTGTTAACGTTCATCGCCTCTTTAACGAGGTTGAGAGCCTCTTCTAAATCTTCCTTAGAGTTGATAGCTTTCTTGCAGGGAACGATAGCAAATTGAGCATCGTCGTATCTCTCTACTTTAAAGCCCTTTTCAGCCATAAGCATGGGGTCTACTGCAAGGTAAAGATATACGGTATCGTCCTTTTGGAACATCTCGGCAATGATTTGCTTAACTTGAACGCCGAGCTTTTTGAACTGGCTAGATCTCTCATAGCCAAGCATTGCGTATCTGATTTCATCATAGTAGTACGCAGGACCGTATTCAATGGGCATTTCAACCTTAACGTCTTCAACAGCGGGTTGCGGAGCAGGCTGAACAGGCTGAGGTGCAGGCTGTGGAGCGGGCGCAGGCTGAGGTGCAGGTTGAGGTGCGTAAGGAGCAACGTAGTTGGGAACTACGTAGTGCGGAACTACGAATTGAGGAACTACGAATTGAGGAGCGGGCTGAGGTGCAGGCTGTGGAGCAGGCTCAGCGGGCTCGGGCTTAACCTCTTTCTTCTTCTCTACCTCGAAAATAGCATAGAGGTTAAGGTTTTTCTTTCTATCAAGAATTTCCTTAGTGTAAGGGTTTTTGCCAGCGCTATCGAGTGCCCAGCATACGAAATCAAAGCTTTCTTTAACGGGAGTTTCAGGGAACGTAATTGCTTTTTTATATTTCGTTTTAGTGGTGTAGAACAAAGAGCCGTCAACGTAGAAGTTAACCTTTCTCTTCTTTTTCTTCTTAACGGACGCAGCGATAATGAGTATGATGATGAGCAAAATTAAAAGTGCTGCAGCTAACAATACCCACTTAAATCTAATCACGTCTTGCCAGGGCCATATAACAAGCATTTTAGTGTATATGCCGGTGAAAAAATTAATAATGTTTTGCATAAGTTTTCTCCTTTACTTATTATTCTTCAAGTTTTTTATATTTACGTTCGAGCTTTCTCTGCCTTGCGAACGTTTTGTACTCTTTTCTCTTCCTACGACGTTTTACTCCGACAACTATTCTAAGCACTATTACCAAGATTAAGATTACCGAAACGCCTATTATTATGTAAACGTGAGTATAGGTTGGCTTTGCCTTGTATCCCCTTGCAATAATTGCAAAGTCTAAAGCGTAATCACTTTCTATATCCGCTCCGAAATTTTCTAAGGTGAACTTGATATACCCGTCTTCAACCGTAACACCGTCTAAAAAGGCTACCTTTTCACCGCCTACGTATCTTGCTACTTGAATATACGTAGCGTCCTTTAAGCCCATATCTTCAAGCTCGATAGTTACCTCTACGGGTGCGGTGCTACCCGTTTTTACAACCTTATCCCTCTTCCACCTAATCGATAAGTAATAAGCTAATCCACTCTCAATAGTATCTAACTCGTCGTTATCCTTAAGTGCGGACTTGGTGTTTTTGACAATTACGGAATTTGTGAACTCGCTCGCAATAAGAGCATCGTCTTCCGCAAAGATAGGCTGAGCTGAGGAAAGTTTTACCGAAACAACTCCTACGCCGTTCAAGGTTTTTACCTTAAGCGATGCAGCTCGCGAAGTTATAAACGATTGCCAGCTATCGTACGCCGTTTGTATCTGAGAATACTCAGTCGCCGTCTTTATAGCTAAACTGCTCTCGGAAAGCTTTTGGTGAACTAATACTATGCCACCGCTCGTTTCAGAATAGATATCGGGGTCATATCCGTTTTCCATCTTCCAAACGTGAGCGTTTTTGCATACTTGCAACACTGCCGTGTGGGCGTTGCGGAAATTATCGGCGTACTCCGTTTCAGTAACCGCGCCCTTTAAAAACTCCGCGGACTTTACTGCGCTTGAGGTTTTTACAATCAACCCGTCAACGTTTTCAGTTGTAAAAACGCCACCGCCGTTTATAAACGCCGTAGCCTCCGCATATCCACTCGCAAGCGTGCTCGCGTGGGTCGAAACGGATTCCTCCGCTATTACCGACTGCGTTGGAAATACGCAAAACAAGGATAAAACTACTGCTATAAACGCGGTGAACAAGGATTTTTTAAGCCTCATACTCCACCGAAAATTTTTCGCTATCGCAATTTATACGAGGTTAAAACGCCTAAATTTACACAGTTTTAACTCCTCGTATTATTATATTAACATATATTTATAAATATATCAATACTTTTTTTCGGAATTTTTACCGCGATTTTACTTTAATTAGTATGCACTATCCACATTTTTTTATAAAAAAAGTGGATAACGGGAATTTACCGCTATCCACATTAAAAGTTATTCAGTTCTAAGTGCGTTAACAGGGTCTTTGTTCGCTGCACTCCTTGCGGGAATTAATCCAGATATTAAAGTGAGAAGAACGCTGAGTACTATCAAGAAAATAGCGTTGGATACAGGAAGAGCCGCTATTCTTCTAATTCCTATCAACGGATAAAGTATGATGTTTATTATTTCGGAAATAAGTACCGAGGCAAGTATTCCGATTATGCCGGCAAGTAAACCTATAATGAACGTTTCGGCGTTGAAAAGGTGCGAAACGTCTTTCTTTCTACCACCGAGCGAGCGGATAACGCCGATTTCTTTAATTCTTTCTACTACGGATACGTAAGTAATGATACCTATCATTACCGTTGAAACTACGAGCGATACAGAAGTGAACGCTATGAGCGCGTAGGACACGACGTCAATCATAGTGTTGATGAGATCGATTATAAGCGAAAGCGTGTCGGTATACTCGATATCTTGGCGGTCAGCGGTAGTTATCGCTTTATCTCCTACGGTGATAACCCCATCTCCGTTCCACGCCTCTAAATATTCGGTAACCAAATCCATATTGTCAAAGTTAACGGGATATATGCTCATCGAATTTGCAAGCGGATTACCACCGAGCGTTCTTATCACGTTTTCCTTAACGTCTTGCTCGGTAATGCCACCTTGACCCGGCATTAACGCCGATAACATCGAAGAATTTCCACCCAAAGAAATCTTTAAGCAGTTTAAGTAATCGTTTTGAATATCGGTTGAGGTTGTAAAACTCTCACCTTCGTACTTGTAGGTTAACGGATAAACGACGTTGGAGGCTAAAGCGATGGTGGACATATCGCTATAGTTTTTATAATAATCTATAATTCCACCCGTTTCGCTACCGTTCGTTTCCAAGATATAATCGCTGAGCGCCTGCGTGTAATATATACCCGAGGACAAGCAACCGAAAGAAACGTTTTCGTTCGGCTTTAATATACCTACTACTTTGAGCTTTAACGCCTTGGCATCTTCCTTCCAGCTCGCGTCCGCATCGGTGTTATAGCCGTACGGCATACCGTTAAACATAGGTGCTTTAAACGCTTTAGAGTTAGGATACCAGTAAAATTCTTTTCCGCGAAGTTCGTTGTAATCAAAGTATTGCTTGTAAAGGTCGGGGTTGAACTTTTTATATTTACCGTCCTCGTAACCCTCTTCTTTTTTCTCAATCTTTAAATCTTCGTCAGCCTTATAAACTACGTTCATAAACTCACTTTGAGTATAATAGCCAAGCCTTGCGAGCAATAAGTCGGACATTGCGTCCTCTTTATTGATAACGAGCATCACCTCGTCCTTTTCATCCGCTATATCACCGTAAACGGTGTACTGCGATTTTATGTAGTCGGGGTTATTTGGCGATTGAGCCATGTTGGGTATGAACATGCTTACAAACTGAGAGTATTCTGCAAAGGAAGACTTTTTGAGTATCTCAGTGTAAAGCGCCGTGAGGGCGGTTATTGAAATTTCCCTCTTAACCCCGTCTTCCTCGGTAACGGTGGTATATACGTTGTTGTGAATATCAATGCCGTAACCGAAATTCATTGCCGAGTAATACTCTTTAGGCATCGCCTTTACGTAATTTACGTAATCGGCGGTAATCTCGTTTTTAATAAGAAGGCTATCCGCCTTATCGCCCATCTTGATAAAGTACTCTACCATAGAGTCAACGGCTACCTTGTTGGGCTTTTTGATGATTTCCGCCTTCTGATTAGCGTCCATCATACCGGTTAGAGCCTCGAGGTCGTACGTGTTTTCAGTTATCGTTATGGGGTTGCCGGACAACATATCGTCCTGCATAGACGCAACGTAGCCCTTAATGCCCGCTGAAAATGCAAGTACGAGCGCTATGCCGATAATACCTATCGAGCCTGCAAAACCTACCATCGTAGTTCTGCCCTTTTTGGAAATAAGGTTGCGGGCGGATAATCTAAACGCCGTCCAAAAGGACATCTTCGCCCTTTCCTTTTTAACCTTTTTCTTGGGCTTTTCACCCTCTTCGGTTTGAACGCTTAACTGTTCCTGATTAGCCTCTTCTTCTAATGCGATTTGCTCGCACTCTAAAACCTCTTCCTCATCGGAATAGGGCATCGTGTCCTCAATAAGTTCACCGTCGAGCATTCTAACGATACGTGAGGAATACTTTTCGGCAAGTTCGGGGTTGTGCGTTACCATAATTACCAAGCGCTCCTTGGAAATCTCTTTGATAAGGTCCATTATTTGAACGCTGGTTACGGTATCGAGAGCGCCGGTAGGCTCGTCTGCAAGCAAAATTTCAGGATTGTTAACGAGCGCACGCGCAATGGCAACCCTTTGGCATTGACCGCCCGAGAGTTGGTTGGGCTTTTTCTTGTACTGACCTTGAAGCCCCACCCTATCGAGCGCCTCTTTAGCCCTTGCAATTCTCTCTTCCTTGCTCAAGCCAGCAATGGTGAGGGCAAGCTCAACGTTGCCGAGCACCGTTTGGTGAGGAATAAGGTTGTAGCTTTGGAAAATAAAGCCTATTCTGTGATTACGATAAACGTCCCAGTCCCTATCTTTGTAAAGCTTGGTGCTCTTGCCGTTTATAACAAGGTCGCCTGAAGTGTACCTATCGAGCCCGCCTACTATGTTTAACAAAGTAGTTTTTCCGCACCCGGAAGGACCGAGTACGGAAACGAATTCGTTTTTTCTGAAGTTTATAGAAACGCCCTTTAACGCGTGGACGGTTTCACTTGCAACACGATAATCTTTAACGATATTCTTTAACGCAAGCATAATTAAACTCCTCCAAGATATTATTTATAGATAAATAATACCCTTGCGAGCTAAAATTGTCAACGCATATAAATATTTTAAACGCGATTTTTATCAAAATATCACAAATTTTACATTGCGTTAACTTTTCTTTTGCGTTTATGCAAGTAAAGTGCCCTCCGTGGACTCTATTACCTTGAAAATATCAAGTTCCTTGCCTGTAATTGCATCGATAAAAATATAGTAGTACGAACCCTCGCTCTTGCCGTAAAACTCGTACGCCAACGCCTCGGCACTTTCACCTTTTGGAACGATTGCGAGGCGTGAACTTTCAATCTCGATTTCTCCCTCCACCTTTTGCCTTGCAGTTGCCAAACTCACGCTTGCAGTTTGCCTTTCGCGCTCGGTGTGATTATAGATATAAGAGGTCGCCTCTATTCCAGACACAACTCCCCTTTCGCGACAAACGTTCACCTTGATAAGATCGGGATAACATATAACCCCGTTTTCCACCCCTGCATAATTTATGGTAACAACGTTGCCACCGCTGGTAGTCCAAACGGCTTTAAGCTCGGTGTAACCAACCTTTTGTAAAAACTTCTCGGCAATATCGCGCGAGGTGGCAAGGTCGATTTTATCGTCGCTACACTCTTTAAAGTAGTTAAACTGAACGAGTTTTCCTCCTTTTTTCGAGATTTGAGCGGAAATCATAACCCCGTCGCCATCGGTTGCCTCTAAGTTGTAAGTTTCTATCGCCTCGCCGACGCTCTCGCCAACGAGTTCAACGTTTTTAACCGAATACGCCGAAAAGTACTCCTTGAAAATATCCTCCGCCTGCATTTTGGTTATCTCTTCCTTTCCCTCGAGGTACTTTGCAACCTTTCCCTCAGTTCCATCCGAGAACGCCCCGTCGTATATCATATGGGGATATTCGGTAGACATAGTTTCCAAATCCTTAAATTTTGAAATTATCACGTCGCCGTCCTTTCCTTCTAAGAGGCTCTTAAAATCGTAGCCCTCGTCTAAGTTTATAGAAAGTTCGGAGAGGTGTTGTTTTAGGGTTGCGTTAACCTCGTGCATATCCTTGAGCGTTTTTATATCGCTTTCGGAAAGCGTTTCGCCATCGATAAGCTTTTCGCTTAAATACTTACAAAAATCACTAACCTGATTTATAAACTTTACGGTGTAATACTTATCCTCGTCCTTTACGGCGAGCGTGGAAAGATTTTCGGTTGCAAGGCTTGATTGCACCCTCACCTCGCCAAGCAATTTTTGGCGCTTTTCATCGTCTTTTGATACGACGAGTTTTGAAAGGTTTACGTCCATTGCGTCAACGTAGCCAACGAGCTCGTAAAAGCTTTGCTGTTCGGTTACGGAATTACTTGCAAAACTACCAGTTGGCGAATACATATTATACGCAAGAAGGCTACCGAGCACCGCAACCGCAACGCTTAACGTTACAACCGCAGCTATCCAGCCGGCGTTTTTAACTTTCTTCTTCGAACCACCGCTACGCTCCTTTTCAAGCCTTTCTTCGCGGTGTTTTTTTGCAGTTTCCTGCCTTATAAGGCGGTTTTCAGCATTTTGCTCCCTTATTTTTTCGGTTGAACTTTCATTGTCCGACGGCAAGTTGCCGTTTTTATATTCTTCCATAATACCCCCTATACCGCAAACACGTGATTACCTATGGTAACTACCGTTTTTCTCGAATAAATCCAACTGCTCGTTGCAACTTTTGGGTTGTAATAATAGATACAGCCGTAAGTTGGGTCCCAGCCGTTCATAGCGTCCTTTGCCGCTTTTAACGCCGTTTGGTTGGGCGATAAATTTATCTGACCGTCGTTAACGCAAGTAAAGGCGTAAGGCTGATAAATTACACCCGAGATAGTGTTTGGAAACGACGAGCTCTTAACCCTATTTAACACCACTGCGCCTACCGCTACTTGACCTTGATAGGGCTCGCCACGCGCCTCGGCGTAGATAAGCCTTGCAAGCAACTTTACGTCAGAACTCGTGTATCCAGACGCGGTTGACGAACTTCCCGAGCCCGACAACATACTGCTCGTTATTCCCATTGCTTTAAGTGTTTTATTGCCGACAATTCCGTCCGCCGTAAGCCCGTTCCTACGCTGAAAGTACTTGACTGCAGCTTTGGTTTTAGACCCGTAAATTCCGTCTACAGAACCGGTGTAATAACCCCAGTTTTTAAGCTTTTGCTGAACGAGTTTTATATCGCTTTTAGAGCTTTGCGCGCCTACTATCGCCGTTTCAACCGCGGGAGCGTTATAGCTGGCAACTATTACCGCCGTGCTCGCTCCAACGACTATTAGCGAAAAGGCAAGCGCAATATATATTTTGATTTTTCTTTTCATTACTTTTACCCCCTATGTATGCGCTCGTAAAAACTTGATATAATCTCTTTGATTTTTGATTTATACTTTACGTTCTCGCTTGCGGTAAAGCATAAGGGCGGATATACGACGCACCACCAGTTATCGCCCTTACCCTCACCGAGTTCGACTATTATTGCATCGTAAATTCCCTCTTCGAGCGTAAAATCTCCGTAAACCCTCGTGGGAAATTTCTCTTTCCTCACCGAAACCTTACTCTTATAGTCAAACCCGTTGCTTTTAAGCGTTTTGTTAGATAACTCTTGCAAGTTTTCAACTTGCGCGTCGAGCATTTTCATAGCTTGCTCTTTGGTTGAACATTCGGCTATAAAAGGGGTGAGATACTCTACCATTGCGCTTTTAACTCGATATTTCACGCTTTGGTCTTGCTCACCGTTAGAGTTTGCGCGGATATGGATGCGAAGGTATTCTACGCTGTTTGGGCTACCGGATGCGCCCACAACGACAGTCGTTACGATTATTGCCAAAAGTAAAAAAGTTATTCCGATTTTTTTCATAAAAAAACCCCCGAGAGTGATAACGTAATTGTTACCGCTTTCGAGGGTATTTATTCAATTTTTTACTACTTTTTCACGCCTTAGCGGTGGTCGGGAGGGAAAAACCCAAACATCTTGTCGAAAATGCTAAGCGCATCGGGGTTATAAAAGGAAAGGAGTTCAACGTGCTTGCCGTAAGTTTTTTTAAGCTTTGATATCGCCCAAGACGCCATCTCGTAACTTTCGTACATAGCAAAGCAAGAAGAGCCTGAGCCCGTCATTCCGCAAACCTCGGGAGAAAGGGCTTTTAACGCGTTTAAGTTTTTCTCAATCTCGGGATTAAGCTTTATCGCAGGCTCGTAAAGGTGATTTCCGCAGTTTTTGGAAATAAGGCTTAAATCTCCCTTTTGTATTCCCTCTATAACTAAATCCGTGTTGATATCAGGTAGATTATCAACCCCTTTATCGTAAAGGGCAAAACATTCTTTTGTGGAAACGCCCCTCTCTTCGTTAATCACTACGAAGTAGTATTTGTGTTCCGTCTTTAAATGGGTAACCTTGTCACCCCTGCCCTCAAGCCTTGCAAAACCACAGGATAATAAATAGCCGGAATCGCTACCTAAACTGTCGGAAAGAGGTTTAATGTCAGCGTCTATTTTAAAGAGCTTTTTCATTGCGGATAACACGCCTGCAATATCTGCAGAAGAGCTACCCAAACCGCCACCCGTTGGAATATTTACCCTTACGGTAACCTCCACTCCCGTGGTATTAAAGGTATCTTTAAAGAGTTTAGCCGCCTTATAGGCGTTTGTTTCCTCTTGAAACTTAGGCGTAACCGCATAAGGACCGGTAAAGGTTACGAGTATCTTATCGTCCCTTCTCTTTTTAACGGTAACAACGTCGTACTTATCAACGGTCATAACGATACTGTCAAGATCGTGATACCCGTTACTAACGCCTACTATCTTTAAAGATATATTGAGTTTTCCGAAACACTTTTTGCTTATCATATTTCTCTGTATATTACTATCCTTTCTTCTCCGGTGAGCGGGAATGCCAAATCACCGTTAGTTTTTAAAATTTCTTCTTCCTTAATGCCGAGCGTTTTTGCAACGTCCCACAGCGTATCGTTTTTGTTGGGAATAAATACGCTGATTGCGGAATTTGACTTTACTCTTTCCTCTCCGCACTCAACCTTTACAACAAAGCCACAAAGGGAGCTAACGGTTTTTTCAACGGCAACGCACACGGTAAATTCAACCGATAAACTATCGCCAACTAAAGAAAAATCAACGCTCGTAATCTCCGCGCGATTAATTGAAAGTTTATCGCACGCCTCGTCACACTCTACCTCGAACGGAACAAGTGCCGTTTCAACTAAGTGCGAACCGTCCACACAAACGAGTGCACCCACCCTTGCAACGCCATTAAGCTTTGCCAAGCCATTTTCGCAAACTACTTCGCTTTCTTCTATTTTAGCAAATATAGGGCATACAAGTAAAGTACTTTTTTCAAATTTAGCAATCTCACCGCCCAAAACCCTCTTTTCGATAACCGTTTCGCCAAGGATTTTATCTACCTTTAACGGCGCTCTTTCTAAGAATAAGTGATTGCTTTCGGAATACGCGTCGGATACGTAGGATATAGCCTCGTTCTCGTATACGCAGGTGCGCGCACACACCTTTAATATAACGGCGATAGAACTTTTGCCCTTAGCCCTATCAACAACCACCTTTAAATTTGCGTCAACTACGCTCGCCTTTGCCGTTGCTATAAGCCCGGGGTATGCAAACTTGATTTCCTGTTCAAAGTTAAATGGAACTTCCCTCTTTACGTACTCAGTTTTGCCCTCGTCTAACAAAACGAGCGAGGAAAGCTCAACAACGCCCTCGATATTAACCGAGCCTATTCCGCTCGTAACCGATTTTACTTTAAGCGTTTCACCGTGCCACACAACCTCGTTGATGGGATAATCTACGTCAAACTCCTCTTCCAAGTCAAAGTCCTTAACGTCGCAAGCGATTAGCGCTAAATTTTCCGCTTGGCACTTTTTAACGCACACCTCGGGCACTTCCTTAATATAGTCGGCGTAATCCTTTCTAAGCGCTTTACCCGTTAAAATAAGCGTTGCAGTTGCGGTTGGAATTCCGTTATTTGAAGTAATTCTAACGTTTTCAGCGGTGATTTCACCAACGAATAAGTCACCCTCTTTAAGTTCCTTTATTTCTTGGCGGTAAGAAAATTCAACGCCTGCCTCGCACTTTTTAATTCCGCCACCCGAAAGAAGTGCGTAAAAGGTAACCTTTCCGCCATAGCGAATTTCGCCATTAGTGCACTCGGCACTACCGAGCACCGCCCTCGCGCTTGCAAATATTACGGAGGAAACGTCCTCCTCGGCGATAGGCAACTTGCACTCAACGGCGTTTTTTGCACTAACGGGCATACAGTTTAATATCTCAGCCTTTTTAATTTCCGGTGTTATGGTCATAACAATCCCCCTTTTCTATTTAACGCTATAATTTATTCAGCTTGAGAAACTTTTATTACCTTTTTTTATTTGTGTATATATAAAACGCAGGAGCAATCGCTCCTGCGTTTTTTATTTTTCTTTTATGCGAACTACTCCGCACATATATTCCGAATAGGAAAACGAGGTTTTTCCGTTAAAGAACTCGTCTGGCGTTACTTGAAACAACGCTGGGTATACGTTAGTTATCGTTCCCGTATAGGAAACGAACTTATTCCTACCTAAATTTACCTTGATTTCAAGCTCCTTTCCCAAAAAGCTCTTTATCTTTTCTTTCGTTTCCGATAGACTGCCAACTTTTTTTATCATACTTTAAGTTTAAACAAAAAGTTGAAAAATTATTCGTCTAAATCGTCGTCCTCTTCTTCCTCTTCTTCATCGTCAAGGAAATCTTCTTCGTTTACGGCAACGTAATCAAAGTCATCGTCCTCATCGTCGTGCTTTCTAACTTTTTCGTTAGTGTACGGATCGATTTCATCATCTTCAAAATCATCGTCCATCATCTCTTCTTCTTCGATTTGAGAAAGGGAAACCATTTCCTCCTCGTCGTCACTCTTGCTAGCAATTACTTCCTTCTCGTCGTCGTCTAAGAACCTTCTCCACTCGTCACCGTCATCAAGCTCGTCTTTTTCCTCATGGTAATCGGCTTGCTCACGGCATTGTTCGCACATTTCTTCGCCCTCGTCAATATACCTGTGCTTGCAAACGGGGCATAAAACCTGATCCTTAACGTCCCCGTCTACTGAGAACATAAGTTGAGGGCCTATCTTAAGCTCCGCTTTACAAACGTCACAATACT
>JAFQEV010000006.1 GCA_017398825.1 Clostridia bacterium | reverse complement strand
CTACTTACGTTAAAGAGTTTGCAGACGCTGCTAAGGAATTAGTTAACGGCGAAGGCAAGGGCGTTGGCGCATACACCGTTGTTGCAACTGACTACGGTTATCATATTCTCCTTTGTGTAAAGGTTATCGAGCCTACTAGCGATAAAATTTCTATTACTGATTTCGAGGCTCAAATTAACGAAGAGGGAACTATCCCGTACCTTTTCAAAGAGTATCAAAAAACGAGGCTTGTAGTTGACAACGTTGATAAGATTACCAGCAAGTTCTTTAATGACAACTTGGGTAAAGTAACCTACTACGAAAAGAACTACGAAGATTTGTTAGGCGAATAAAACAATCAAAATTAAACCGACGGAACGCTCCGTCGGTTTTTTTATTCCCTATTATATAAGGATAGAAAAACCGCCTTTACAAATAAAAAATTCAAAAAGCCTTATATTATCGGCAAAAATGCGAAAAACGCGCTTTTTGGCAAAAAATTAAAATGTGTTCAATAAAATTATTCAACCACAATATCTTGTGTTTTTCAAAAAAATATTTTTCAAATTGTGGTTTTTGCAACAGTTATTATACGGGAATTGTGCTATACTAATAAGGCACCGATAAAAAGCTATTAAAAACAATATATAAAAGGGATAAAATTATGAAAATCATCAAAAGAAGCGGTAAAGAAGTAGATTTTAATTTAGATAAGATTTTAGGCGCTGTAATCAAGGCGAACAACGAGGTTATTGAAGACGATAGAATCTCGGAAGAGCAGATTAGAGACCTTGCAAAGAGGGTAGCCGATATATGCGCGTCGAGAACGCGTTCTTTAAGCGTAGAAGAAATTCAAGACCTTGTTGAGAATGAAATTATGCGCCTTGGGGCTTTCAACCTTGCAAGAACGTATATAACTTATCGTTATAAACGTCAACTCGTTAGAAAGTCAAACACTACCGACGATAGAATTTTATCCTTAATCGATTGCAACAACGAAGAAGTTAAGCAGGAAAACTCCAACAAGAACCCCACCGTTAACAGCGTTCAGCGTGACTATATGGCTGGCGAGGTTTCTAAGGATATTACCAAGCGTATACTTCTTCCTCAACACATAGTAACCGCGCATGAGGACGGTGTTATCCATTTCCACGATGCCGACTATTACGCGCAAAGAATGCATAACTGTGACCTTGTTAACCTTGAGGATATGCTCCAAAACGGAACGGTAATTTCGGGCACTATGATTGAAAAGCCCCACAGCTTTTCAACTGCTTGTAACATAGCAACCCAAATTATTGCTCAGGTTGCATCTTCTCAATACGGCGGTCAGAGTATTTCTCTCACGCACTTAGCACCCTTCGTTCAAATTTCTCGTGAAAAGATTACCGCTGAGGTAAAGGAAGAGTTTAAGGATGCGAACGTTAACGTTAGTGAAGAGGCTTTAGCAAGAATAGTTGAAAAGCGCGTGCGCGAAGAGGTTAGAAGAGGTATTCAAACTATTCAATACCAAGTTGTAACCCTTATGACCACTAACGGTCAAGCGCCGTTCATCACCGTATTTATGTATCTTGGCGAGGCTAAAAACGAGCGCGAAAAGCAAGACCTTGCAATTATGATAGAGGAAACTCTCGTTCAGAGAATTCGCGGTGTTAAGAACGAAAAGGGCGTATATATTACCCCTGCGTTCCCCAAGCTTATCTACGTATTAGAAGAGCAAAACGTAAGAGAGGGAACTCCTTATTTCTACCTTACCAAGCTCGCTGCAGAGTGTACTGCAAAGCGCATGGTGCCCGACTATATTTCTGAAAAGATTATGCTCGAGCTTAAAAAGGATAAAAACGGCGAAGGCCATTGCTACACCTGTATGGGTTGCCGTTCCTTCTTAACTCCTTACGTTGACGAAGAGGGTAAACCCAAGTACTACGGTAGATTTAACCAAGGCGTAGTAACGGTTAACCTCGTTGATATAGCGTTGTCTGCAAAGCGCGATATGAACCTTTTCTGGAAGATATTTGCAGAGCGTATGGAACTTTGCCACGAGGCTTTACAATGCCGTCACGAGCGCTTAACCGGCACTTTGTCTGACGCTGCGCCTATCTTATGGCAACACGGTGCGCTTGCAAGGCTTAAACCGGGTGAAAGCATTGATAAACTCCTTCACGGTGGTTATTCGACCATTTCTTTAGGCTATGCAGGTCTTTGGGAAACGGTATATGCTATGACGGGTAAAAAGCTCACCGAGCCTGACGGTAAGGAATTTGGCTTAAAGATTATGAAAACCCTCAACGAATATACTGCTAAGTGGAAGAGAGCCGAGCACGTTGACTATTCTTTATACGGCACTCCGCTTGAAAGCACCACTTACAAGTTTGCAAAAGCTCTCCAACAGCGCTTTGGCATTATCGAGGGCGTAACCGATAAAAACTATATCACTAACAGCTACCATATTCACGTTACTGAGGAAATTGACGCGTTCACTAAGCTCAAAGAAGAGGCTGAGTTCCAAGCACTTTCTCCGGGCGGTGCAATCAGCTACGTTGAAGTTCCCAACATGCAACACAATATCCCTGCCGTTATTAAGGTTATGCAGTTCATTTATGAAAACATAATGTACGCAGAGCTCAACACTAAGAGTGACTACTGCCAAAACTGTGGCTATAACGGTGAAATCAACATCGTTACCGACCCTGACGGCAAGCTTATTTGGGAATGCCCCAAGTGTGGCAACCGCGATCAAACCAAGATGAACGTTGCTCGTAGAACCTGCGGTTATATCGGCACTCAATACTGGAATCAGGGTAGGACGCAGGAGATTAAGGAGCGTGTTCTCCACCTCTAATTTTTAATCCGTTATTTTGGGCATTATACTTCGTTTCTGCTCAAGTGATAGACTTCGATGACCACAAAGGTCAATCTCAGCCTATCACTTTCACGAGCCTCGTCTAATACCCAAACTAACGTCTTAAAACAGTTTATCAAACTTTCAAAATTAAAAACGTCAATAAACTATGAACTATGCTACTATAAAATTCAACGATATCGCGAACGGAACGGGGGTGAGAACGTCACTCTTTGTTTCGGGTTGCACTCATAAATGCAAGGGGTGCTTTAACAGCGAGGCGTGGGATTTTAATTACGGCAAGCCTTTCACGAGCGAGATAGAAGAGGAGATTTTAAAATCGGTTGATAATTATTTTATTGACGGGTTGTCCCTTTTAGGCGGTGAGCCGTTCGAGCCTGAAAATCAAAAAGTTCTCTATCCTTTTTTAAAAAAGTTTAAAGAGCGCTATCCCGATAAGGATATTTGGTGCTATACTGGCTATCTTTTAGATAAAGAACTATTAGGAGAAAGTAGAGCGAAAATAGATATAACCTACGATATGCTTTCGCTTATCGACGTGTTAGTTGACGGTAGGTTTATAGAGGCGCAAAAAAATATTTCTCTAAACTTTAGAGGCTCTGAAAATCAACGCATAATCAACCTTAAGGAAACTTTGAAAAAAGGAGAGATAATTCTTCATGAACTCCATAACTGTTAAATTTAAAAAATTAAGCGATAAGGCGAAAACTCCCACTTTCGGCACGGAATTTTCCGCCGGAGCAGACCTTTATAGCGCTGAGGGCGAGGTAGTTATCAACCCCGGCGAAACAAAGTTTATCGGCACGGGTTTAGCAACTGCAATTCCCGTGGGAACGGTTGGTCTAATTTACGCTCGTAGCGGTTTAGCTTGTAAAAAGGGGCTTGCTCCTGCTAACAAGGTAGGCGTTATAGATAGCGATTATCGCGGAGAGATTAAAGTTGCCCTTCACAATCACGGCACTGAACCTCAAACGGTTGCCGAGGGCGAAAGAGTTGCTCAAATGGTAATTGCTCCCTATTTTGCCGTTTCTTACGAGGAAACTGCTGACTTAGATGAGACTGAGCGTGGAGCAGGCGGGTTTGGTTCAACAGGAATTAAGTAATAGGCTTTATCTCACCTGTTACTGATAAGATTATGCTAAAACGTGGCGTAATACTTTGTTAAAGCCACTCGGCAAGGCAAAGAGTATTGCCTTCGGGCTTTGCCTTGTCTTACACCGCGTTTGATGCGTCCTCTTTAAATCAGTAACAAATTTTGACAAAGCCATTTAAATTACTCATAAACTTAAAGCGGGCTCGCTTTAAGTTTTTTTTATTGACTTATATAAATAATAGTGCTAAAATGACTTCTATGAAAAGACTTGTTTTAAAAATAGGCTCGTCCTCATTATTTTCCGGCAATGATTTTGCTGAAAAAGAGATAGAGGTGCTTGCCCGTCAAATTAAAAAGATTAGAGACGAGGGCGTTGAGGTGTGCCTTATCACTTCGGGTGCAATCGCAATCGGAATGCAAAGTTTAGGCTTAAGTAAAAAGCCGACTGAACTTCCGCTTAAGCAGGCGCTCGCTGCAATAGGGCAAATGTATCTTATGGAAAGGTATGAAAAGATATTCGAAAAGGTTTCCGTAAAGCCCGCGCAAATTTTATTATCGCACGATGACTTTGGCAATCGTGATAGAGTTAAAAATTTAAACAACACCATTTCCGCCCTCTTTTCTTACGGAGTAATTCCCGTAATAAACGAGAATGACGCGCTCGCCACCGAGGAAATCAAGGTTGGCGATAACGATACGCTTGCCGCTATGATAGCGTTAAACGTTGGTGCGGATATGCTTGTTATTATTTCCGACGTTGACGGTTTGTACGATAAAAACCCCGCCGAGAACGAAGATGCAAAGCTTATCTCCACGGTTGAAAAGGTTGATAAAACGGTGTTTAGCTTGGCAAAAGCCCCATCGTCAAAAGTGGGAACGGGCGGAATGATAACCAAGCTTAAAGCAGCTAAAATTTGCGGTAACTCAGGCATTTCAATGATGATTGTTGGAAACGGTAAAATCGGCGAACTTAGCAAGGTTTTAAACGGTGAAAATCTCGGCACGTTATTTATGCCGAGCGGTAAAATGCCCGTTAGAAAGAACTGGCTTTTATCGTGTGCCAACGTCAGCGGTAAAATATTTGTTGACGAAGGCGCAAAAACTGCATTATTAAACCGCAAAAGCCTATTATCTTGCGGTGTAACCGAGCTCAAAGGCACGTTTGCAAGCGGTAGCGTAGTTGAAATTGCAGGTGTTAACGGCGAGGTTTTTGCAAAGGGCATAGTTGCCTTTGGTAGCGATACCTTAAAGACCTTGGATAATAAGGGCGAGCACCATTCACAACTCATTATTCACGCAAACAACATAGTTTTAAAGGAAGAATTATGATAGATTTTTCAAACGTAAAAAAAGCCTCCTACTCACTAAGTTTAGCGAGTAAAGAGCAAAAGAACGAGGCTTTAATAAACATCTCTAAAGCGCTTATAGAAAACGCCCAAGAAATAGTTAAAGAAAACGAAAAAGATTTGGCGCTTGCGAGGCAAAACGGCTTAAAGGAGAGCATGATTGCTCGCCTAACCTTAAAAAAGGAGCAAATCGAGGGGATTGCGAGCGATATTTTAAAAGTAGTTGAGCTTGACGACCCCGTTGGTGAAGTCGTAGAAGACTTTATCTCTCGCGATGGGCTAAGGATAAAGAAAATTCGCGTTCCTATGGGAGTTATAGGCGTAATTTACGAGGCTCGCCCAAACGTTACGGTAGACGTTTCGGTTTTATGTATCAAAACGGGTAACGCATGCGTTTTAAAGGGCGGTAAAGAGGCTGTTAATACCAACAAAATTCTCGTTGAAATTATAAAGAGAGCAATCGCTCCTATAATTTCTGAGGATGCAGTAATGCTACTTGAGGGAAGAGATGAGGCTGACGAGCTTTTAAATGCAAAGGGCTTTGTTGACTTAATTATTCCAAGAGGTAGTAAAAACCTAATTAATCACGTAGTTTCAAACTCTAAAGTTCCCGTTATTGAAACGGGTGCAGGCGTATGCCATACCTACGTTGAAAAGTCCGCTGACTTTAGCGTTGCGCTTAAAATTATAGATAACGCTAAAACTTCCAAACCCTCCGTGTGCAACGCGCTTGAAACGGTTATTATTGACCGTGAAATAGCTGATAATTTTTGCCCTCTCTTACAAGAGCTTGCAATTTCTAAAAAGGTTAAAATACACGCCGATAGCGACGCGCTTAAGTATATTGACGGCGAGTTTATCGACGAGAGCGGTTATTCAATTGAATATAATGCGCTTGAAATGTCAGTTAAAATCGTTGACGGAATTGACGGGGCTTTGGAACATATAAGAGCTCATTCAACAAAGCACTCAGAGTGCATAATATCAACCGATAAGGCGAAAATCAATAAGTTTTTAAGTTCGGTTGACAGCGCGTGTGTTTATAGCAACGCATCCACAAGGTTTAGTGACGGAGGTTGCTTTGGCATGGGTGCTGAGATAGGTATAAGCACTCAAAAGCTCCACGCAAGAGGACCTATGGGGCTTAAGGAAATAACCTCTTATAAATACGTTATAGAGGGCAATGGTGAAATAAGATGAAAATAGGATTTATCGGTTGCGGTAAAATGGGCGGAGCGATACTTCGCGGAATAAAAGATAAGCTTTTTCATAAGAGCGATATTTTCGTTTACGAACTAAACGGCGCTATAGTAGAAAGCTTAAAATCTGACGGGATTGAGGTAGTTTCCTCAACAAACGAGCTTTGCGAAAAATCGGATATAATCTTGATAGCAATCAAGCCCCAAGATTTTTCCTCAATGCTTTTATCCCTTAAGGGAAACGTTAGTAACAAGCTTATTATAACTATTGCAGCAGGTGTAAAAATTTCCTCAATCGAGAGCGTTCTTGGAAAAGTGAAAATTGCAAGAGCTATGCCTAACACGGCTGCATCGATAGGCGAGGCAAGTAGCGTTTTGTGTTTTAACTCTCTTGTAACCGATAAAGATAAAGAAATTTGCGAAAAAATCTTTAACGCAATCGGCAAAGTTGTTATCATTGATGAAAGCTTGATGGACGACGTTATTTCGATAGGCGGTAGCTTTACCGCATTCGAGTATTATTTTTACAAGGGCTTTTTGGAAAGTAGCTTAAAGCGTGGCGTTCCCTTTGACGTTGCTAAAAAGCTTTTAGTTCAAAGCATAATAGGCTCGGCAAAAATGATAGAGGCTGACGATAGGGGAATAGACGAGTTGATTAAAGACGTTTGCTCCAAGGGCGGAACGACTTTAGCAGGACTAAGCGAGTTTGAAAACGCCAACCTTTTAAAAATTATAGACGATTGCGCCGTGGCTTGCGCTAATCGCAGTAAAGAACTTGGTAAATAGAGTGCCTCAATCTCAATGTATAGAAAATCAGCTATTTATTGAGAACACCGCACATAAAAAAACGCGTGGATTTTTCCACGCATTTTTTATTTATATTAGGCCACAATATCTCTATGAGAAAAAGAGATAAAGATTATCAAAAGGTATTAGACAAGTTAACTAATGCAGAGCCTCAAGAGGTTGGCAAAATTTTAAAGGAATACTTTCACTTAAAACGAAAAAAGGAACGTTAGAAATCCCACTTGGGAATATATTCTTCGCTCGCGGACGACAGCTCTTGCAAGAAGGCGTTTTCAAGGTTTAAATCGCTTGCGTGAGATACCACCTTTTCGTATTCGTAAGGTGTTATTTTGCGGTTTAGTTCTTTTAGTTTATCTTGCTTAACTACGGGTGTAAACTGTGCCATGATAGATAGGTGTGCGCCGTTTTTTTGATTTTTTGAAAACCAGTCTAAAACCCTAATGCTATCGCTTGAGCACAGCGGAAGAATAAGGTGGCGAACGATAACGCCCGATTTTAAAAGCCCGTTCTCTATCACCGTCTTTTTGCTTTCCATCATAAACTTAATCGCTTGTTCAGCATACTCAAAATAGTTTGATTTACCCGTGTATCTTTGCGAGATTTTCCCGTCTATAAACTTGAGGTCGGGGAGATAAATATCAACGTATGGGTCGATTATCTTGAGTGTTTCAAGCGTTTCATACGAGTGGGTGTTGTACACAACGGGTATGCTTGGGCGATAAATTTCAAACGCTTTTGCAATCTCGGTTACGTAGTGGGTGGGGGTTACTAAGTTGATATTATGCGCGCCCATTTTTTCAAGCTTTAAAAACACGTCCGCAAGTTCGCTTGCGGTTATTTTTTTGCCTCGCGTTGCTCTTGAAAGCTCGTAGTTTTGGCAAAAGGCACAGCCTAACGAACAACCGCAAAAGAAAACCGTTCCCGACCCTTTCGTGCCGGAAATCAACGGTTCTTCGTAGTAGTGAAGGCCGTACTTTGCAATAGTTATTTCGCTTTTTGCCCTGCAAGCGCCAGCGCCCAAGTTTCTGTCTATTTTGCAAAAATTAGGGCAGAGGTTGCATGCGTTCAACGTTTTATCACACATATTTTAATTTTAACACTAATTGCTTTAGTTGACAATTAAAATAAAAGAATATATAATATTTTTACTTTAATAATACTTAGGTGAGAAAAGTTATGAACAAGTTTTTTACAAGTGAAAGTGTGACCGAAGGTCATCCCGATAAAATATGCGACCAAATTTCCGATGCCGTTCTCGACGCGATTTTGGAAAAAGACCCCGATGCAAGAGTTGCGTGCGAGTGCGCGTGCTGTACCGGGCTTATTCTCGTTATGGGCGAGATTTCCACTAATTGCTACGTTGATATTCAAAAGATAGCAAGGCAAACTGTAGAAGAGATAGGTTATACTCGTGCAAAGTATGGGTTTGACGCGTCTACTTGCGGTGTTATCACCTCCATTAACGAGCAGTCTGCAGATATCGCTTTAGGTGTTGACAGTTCCGTTGAACACCGCACCAGCGGTGATATTGCCGACCAAGTTGGCGCAGGTGACCAAGGCATGATGTTCGGCTATGCTACCGATGAAACGGAAGAGTATATGCCCATTGCATTAACCCTTGCACATAAGCTTACTAAAAAGCTTGCCGAGGTTAGAAAGCAAGGCGTGCTTACCTACCTCCGCCCCGACGGAAAGAGCCAAGTTACTGTTGAGTACGATGGCAACGAGGTTAAGCGCATTGATACCGTAGTCGTTTCCACTCAGCACTCAGATGAGGTTACTACTGAAAAGCTCCGTGAAGACGTGTTGAGAGAGGTTATCAAAGCGGTACTTCCTAAAGATCTTCTCGACGAGAATACTAAGTACTATATCAACCCGACCGGCAGGTTTGAAATCGGCGGTCCTCACGGTGATAGTGGATTGACTGGAAGAAAGATTATCGTTGACACTTACGGTGGCAGTTGCCCACACGGCGGTGGTGCATTCTCGGGTAAAGACCCCACTAAAGTTGATAGAAGTGCAGCGTATATGGCGCGCTACATTTGCAAAAACTTAGTTGCTGCAGGTCTTGCTAAGAGGTGCACTTTAGAACTCTCCTATGCAATCGGCGTTGCAAAGCCTATATCGGTGTTTGTAAATACTGAGG